>NZ_JBFOAH010000011.1:0-213773 GCF_040812055.1 Paraburkholderia suaedae
GCGCCTGGCAGCGGTAGTCGATGCGGCTCGCCCGTTCGGCGCGACCGTCGTTGCGGAGGGCGTGGAAAGCGCCAGCCATCATACGGTGGTCACCCAGTCGGGAGCCGATTTCGGGCAGGGCTTCTTCTATGGTCGAACCATGGTCATCAGTCTTCTGCTCACGTTTCTCGAGGCCGGTGGAACGTCACTGCGGATGCAAAAGAAACGGCGCTGGCGATGAATGGCACCATATTCACTGCACTCCGAAGGATGAAAGATTCAGCCGACGCATGCTCACACGTCCCGTGCCATGGGGGAAAGAGGAAGAAAAGCGCATGAAGGAAAACCGCGCAACTTCACAAGCCCGGCGATGGCCAGCCGCGCCACGATGGAAGGGCGCGAGCTGCAGGACGGCCAAAAGGACGAAAACGTGGTGCTGGAGTTTCGACCGAATACCCGGTGCTATCCGCATGGGGAACATGAGTTACAGCATTTATCTGCTGCATGGTCTCGTGATAACCATCTTCATAACGCGACCGGGGGTAATGCCTTATGCGCTGGAAAGCAACGAAAAATCCTGGATGGTCACTGCTACCGTGTTCGCCATCATCATCGCCACGTCCATCGTTTCTTTTGCGGTGATCGAGCGCGGAGGAATCCGGCTCGGTCGCCTGTGTTTAAAACTCATCGACGAGCACGGATGGACCGGGCAGAGGTGCACGTTGAAGTCGTGAACGAGACTGTTTCCACGAGGTAGACCCTTCCATTGATCCGAGGCGCATCGTATCGACGCAATTGCCATCGCTGCTGTTCCCGCGTAAACGGCTGCCGCCGTTTCGTCGTGACACGCACGCTCTCGCATACAATTGCGGCTTTTAGCCGGGGGGCAGAATGAAAAGCAAGATCGTGGCTGCGATGTGCATGGTGCTGTCAGCTTGTACAACTATCACCGATGTAACGCCGGCAGGAAGCGGTAACTACACCGTAACTACGCAGGTGCGCGGTGGAATGACGCCATGGGGCGAGATAAAGGCGACGAGTCTGAAGCGGGCCGACGAATACTGCCGCAGCCAGTCCAAACAGATGGAACAGGTCAACATGGAGACGCACGGCGTCCGAGGATGGACGCCTCAGGAAGCCGAGCTCGTCTTCAAATGCTCTAATCACACGACGGCGCAGTAACGGTCAAACGTGCGCCCCTAGCGGTGGAGCGGTCAAGCGGCCCATCGGTTTACGCCAGGTCGGCCAATCTGTTCGGCTATTCGCACGGGCTGATGGTCGTCAACGCGTTCTTTGAGAACGTCAGCCGCGCCAGGATGGAAGGGCGTGAGCTGCAGGACGGCGAGAAGGACGAAAACGTGGTGCTGGAGTTTCGACCGAATACCAGCGGAGAAATGCTGATCGCCTGTCTGTGGTCGCACTGTTTCGGATTCGCATGGATCGGGGCGTACTTCATCGTCCCACTACTGCGCGGCTGGTGGCCGAGTATTGCGCAGCCGAGCATCCCGCCCGAGGCGTGGATTGCAATCGGTGGCGTGCTCGGGGTGGCGAGCTTCTTCCGCGGGAAGATGCAAAGCGACCCGCGTGTGCTGAGCGACAACCGCGGATGAAGTTTGTTGCCGTCGCCCCAGTCTCCAGCATGACCCCGCTAATGAAGCTTTCCCGCAAGGGCCTAAGCAGCTTATCATCGCCAACTCGATTAAGTGCGCGACCGCCGGGTTCAAGAATCTCCCCCTTGGTTGGGCCGGCCCCTCGCAGCGTGCGCCCATGGCGCACAGCATTCGGTGCCGCTGCGAGCAAGACTTTTGCGAGGTCCCAATGACACGAATCTGTTTGAACATGATTGTGAAAAACGAGGCGCCGGTGATCGCCCGATGCCTCGCGAGCGTCAAGCCGTGGGTTGACAGCTGGGTGATCGTCGACACGGGATCAAGCGATGGCACCCAAGCGATCGTCGAAGAGGCGATGAGCGGCGTCCCTGGGACGCTGCACGAACGGCCGTGGCGCAATTTCGCGCACAATCGCAACGAAGCCATGGAACTGGCCAGATGCCACGGAGACTATCTGCTCTTCATTGATGCCGACGAAGTGCTCGAAACGGATCTAGGGTTCGCTTGGCCAGAACTGCATATTGGGGGCTACCAGTTACGCTGCAAGTTGGGCGACTGGAGCTACAACCGCAACAGCCTGGTCGCGACGGATCAGCTGTGGCGCTGGGAAGGCGTGCTACACGAGTACCTGACGCTGGACAGTCCGCATACGTGGGGCGTGCTTCCCGGCGCGTCGATCGTGGTGGCGAGGGATGGCGCGCGTGCACGCGACGCCAACACCTATCTGCGCGATATTGAGGTGTTGGAACGCGCTGTGCGAGACGAACCGCATAACGCACGCTACCGGTTCTATCTCGCCCAGAGCTATCGCGATGCCGGCCGCTCCGAGGAGAGCCTGCGTGTCTATCGTGAACGCGAAGCGATGGGTGGCTGGGAAGAGGAGCGCTGGTTCAGCCTGTATCAGATCGCCGTGCTTCTGGAAGCGGCCGGAGCATCGCGCAAGGACATCATCGAGGCATACCTGAGCGCCTGGCAGGCGCGTCCCCAGCGCGCGGAACCGTTGTACCGGCTTGCTCGCTATCATCGCCTGCGCAACGAATTCGCGCTGGCCTGGATGTTCGCGGGCCAGGCGGTTGCGATAGCCCGGCCTGCCGATGCGCTGTTCCTCGACGACTCGGTCTACGCGTGGCGCTCACTCGACGAACTCGCGGTGAGCGCCTATTACGTCGGCGCCGTGGAGCAAGGGCGCGCCGCGCTGAAACAGCTGCTGGACGAGCGTAGATTTCCCAGCGAGGAACATCCGCGTATTGAGGGGAATAAGCAGTACTTTGGGCTTTAGTCTGGAATGCGGGCCGTACCGCAAAGAGCGGCCCGCATTCCAGCGGGTGCAGAAACCTAGTTCGGCAGCACGCCGCTCAGGCAGATCATGTAGGTGAGTCCGGCGCTAGGTGGCGCAAGAGTGGGCAAATCGAAAGTTCCGCCGCTACCGCCAAACGAATAGCCGATCACAGAGAAGAGCTGAGCGTAAGTGGTCGTCGATTCGGCTGTCCCAATGGCTGGCACGGAGTTCGTCATGGCCGAAATGGTGGCGGAGTCGGCCGCCGTCAGCCAGACAGTGCCCACCGTGCAAGCGGTCGGGCCGGTGGCACCGATGGCCCCAGTCGCGCCGGTGGCGCCGACGGGCCCCATAATTCCCATGGGGCCCGTCACGCCAGTCGCTCCGTTCGCGCCCGTCGCGCCCGTCGCGCCCGTCGGCCCGGTGGGTCCACCGCTGGGCCCAGTCGCGCCCGTCGCGCCTGCGGGCCCAGTCGCGCCAGTCGCGCCGCTGAGCCCAGTCGCGCCAGTCGCGCCGCTGGGCCCAGTCGTGCCCGTGCCCGTCGCGCCGGCGGGCCCGGTCGCGCCCGTTGCTCCGGTCACACCCTGACCGCCTTGTGCGCCCGTTGCTCCGCTCGCGCCGGCAGGCCCAGTCGCCCCAGTCGCTCCTGCAGCGCCAGTCGCGCCAGTCGCGCCAGTCGCGCCAATGTTGCCACTCACGAGTTGCTGGGCCACCGTGGTGAGGCTCGTATTCGTACTCGCGAGTTTTGCCTGCAACTGCTCTAGTGCATCATCATACGCATCGCCGCTCGTGGCCTGAAATTGCTGGTTGAGCAGATTCACCGATGCGGCACTGACCCCCAGGTTCGTCAGTAACTGGTTGACGTTCGCGAGCGAGGTCGCGAGGCGGGCAGTGGCGACCGACGCCGAGGCCGACGAGAACGTGTTGAAGAACGTCTCGGTGTCCGTGCTCATGGCCAGGCCGGCCGTCACGAGTTCTGTGAGAGGGGTGACATCGGTACTGCCGGGCGCCTGGATATAGGAGTGGAGCGCCTCTCCCCCCGACGTCATGACGCGCGCGACGCAAGGCAGCGCCAGCCCGGAGGTGGAGACGCTCCAGGTGCCGTCGGCGGCGGTCGTGGTCGTCGTTTGCCCGGACACGCAGTTGAGCGACAGACTGGCGTTCGCGATCGGCGCGCCGGTAGCCGCGGTACCATTGATGGTAGCGGGAGGCAGGGACTGTGGGGTAGAGCCGGAGCCTCCACAGCCAGAGAACAACGACGTAACAGCCAAGGAAAGAACGAATGCTGAATGCTTTTTTTTCATTGCGATCTCGCATAACGGGATCGCACGGTGTGCCGACTAGCGACCCGCCGCGCGGTTGATTGAAATAGAGCTTTGTCCACAAGCTGGCCGCGCCCATTGTTCGTACGTCATGGTGCTTCTCACAATCCGGCGGCCCG
Source organism: Paraburkholderia suaedae (assembly GCF_040812055.1). Taxonomy (NCBI): domain Bacteria; kingdom Pseudomonadati; phylum Pseudomonadota; class Betaproteobacteria; order Burkholderiales; family Burkholderiaceae; genus Paraburkholderia; species Paraburkholderia suaedae. The sequence continues at coordinate 4,307 of NZ_JBFOAH010000011.1, forward strand.
GGTGAAGGGCTCGGGTGTCCATTGGCTGATGTATTGCCGTTTGTTCTCCAAGAGGTCGGCGTTCACGGCACAGCCCAACGAGATGGTTAACGGCCGCTTTTTTTCATTCTTTAGTTTTCTTAAAGAAATAGATGCGTAAGCAACTAGGCGGCCTTGGTCGTTCTGACAGTATGTCGCGACTTTTAAGTGGAATGTACAGGGCAGATATTGTGTACAGGATGTCCGTTGACTTTGGTAGAGCGAACATTCGAACCACAACCTGGTCCTTCCCCTCCCGGCCGATTGTCGTCCGATGAGCGCGCGCGAGCCCCGGACTGCGAAACAGTCGGCCGATGCTCTAAAAGGGGGAGTTTCGTGCGCTACAGATTTGCTACAGCAATTGTAGAAACCCATAGCTGACAGGCCTTGCGCCTATCATTCCACCCCCCTGAACTACGGGACATCAAAGGCCTCGTGCTTGCCAAGCTACTGTGGACTCCAGCCAGCCTCGCGGCCGTCATGGGTCGAGATCGGCAACTAGCGGCCAAGAAGAGCCGGTTGAGTCGTCAGGGAGAGCGGCCGCATCGGCGCCGGCATCGGACGTTCGCGCCTTCAGAACAAAAGTTTAAAAGTGCAATTTTTGCTCCCTGTAGTTTCGGCGAGTTCGCGCGCTCGCGTACACTGGGTGATCAGTGCGTTCGGGTGCAACACGTCACGAGAAACCTGAACTAGGGGTAGGCAATTGCTGATAGTTGACAAAGAAATCGAGGCACAATGGCCACCAATGAGTTGACCCAAAATGCATCCATTGAAAGGGGCTGGTCGGCCTTCTTTGAGCATTTTGAGCGTTTCGACCAGCAACGGTTACATCAAAAGAAGGAAGGTCTCAACGACTACAGCCTTCTCGCGTCCGTGCTGCGCATTAGCGATGAAGTGCGACTGCATTCTCGCTTCCTTTTCTCGATGCTCAATCCCGCCGGATTGCACTTCCGCGGTAGCGCTTTTGCCGAGGCATTCATGTCCGCTCTTGGACATCCCGATTTGCTTGACTGGTCAGCAGTACGTGTCCACCGCGAACACAACTATGTCGATCTCTATTTAACAGACGGAAAACGCCATGTGCTGATCGAAAACAAGCTGAATGCGATCGATCAACCAGGACAAATCCGGCGATACGTCGACTGGGTTAGAAAGGAAGGCGAGGAAGGAGAATCATCGGCCGATGCCGACGACGTCTTCTTTGTCTATCTTTCGAACGGACGGTCGCACCCTTCGCCTGCAAGCTTGGCTCCGTATCAAATAGAGACCTCGCTCGACGGCTCCTATATCGTCGATTCAGAGCGCGGGAAGCTAGCTCGCTTTATGAGTGCCCACTACGCGGAGCACGTTCTCTCGTGGATTTTAACGTGCCTCGAATCGGTTCGTGACATTAAGAACTTGCGGAACGCGTTCGAGGAGTACCGTGTCATCGTTCAACGTGTCACAAAGACCTATAAAAGCCGCGTCATGAATCTTGAATCGTTTTTGTTGGAAGACTCCGCTGAAATGGACAGCCGTTCGCGCATTCGTTACGCCTTCGAAATTTCCAAAAAACTGCCCTTGATAAAAGCGGGGTGGCTTACGAAGATGTTCGAAGAAGGTTTGACGAATCTCCTTCGCGAATATGTGACCAACGGGCAGTTGGTTCCGATCAGCGCTACTGAAAGCGTGGATCTCGAGCGTTTTCAATTCGTGGATCGACACGCAAGGCTTTTTTTCAACGAGAAGGGTACAAAAGAAGTCAAGGATAAGGGACGGTTTTGGCGTATCACTTCGGGGCCGCTATCCGATTCCATGGTCCTAACGGTGGCTTTTGGCAGAAGTCATTTGCATATTGGTCTGCTACCAATTCGAGTCAGTGATTCGAATCAAACTGAATTCGACAAGACCGAACGAAAAAGTGCGTGTGCATTCAAGCTCGCAGCAGACGGCGAAGCATTCGAATTCAAGCGTCACGCAGCCATCAACAAGGTGCTTCCGGGCTTGGTCTCTTGGTCGGCCCCGCTTGACGAGGAAATCGAGAACTTGGCGACGTTCGAGGGAAGCCGGCAAGCGTCCGTGGTCAAGTCACTCCTTGAGCGGGCGATCCAAGGGCACCCGTCGCTCGTGTCAGAGTTTGGATAAGGAAATGAAGGTATTTCTCGACGATTTGCGCGAAACGCCGGCCGGGTGGGTGCGCGCTTACTGGCCTGAAGAGGTCAATTGCTTGCTGGAGGCATGCAACGTCGACGAGGTGAGTCTTGACCACGATCTCGGTGACGACGCGCACGGAACGGGATACGACGTAATTGTCTGGATCGAGGAGGCCGTCGCAATTGGGGGATTTACGCCACCGCGCATCATCGTACATTCAGCGAATTCCGCGGCAGCGGCACGAATGGAAGCAGGCATTCGTGCAATCGAAGCTCTCGTAAAGGCACGGCCCAAGCCTCCAACGAACACGCAAAGGTAACTGATAGCGTTGACGAAATGGCCGACTAACCGCCGCTAGCAGCCCGCGTAGCTGCCCTGCGTTGCCGCTCGGACGTTACCAACGGCCCTTTTGCACCTTCATTTCGGCCGTTCGGGCCGGAAAGTGGAAAGTCCCCTTCGGGTCGGCTTCCGGCGGTCGCCATCGGTCGAGATTGGCAGGATCCGTCGCTCGCCCCCCGCGCCATCCAATCAAAGCTGCCGACCTTTGCCGTGCGTCACGAGCGACAAGCGGGGATAGCGGTGAAGCAGGGCGGCTCAAGTGTGTCGCGTCTGCTGCATCCGCCGTGCCGGGGGCTCGTCGCCAGACCCGGTTGCTCTCACCCTTGGTCCCGGACGGCGCCACACGCCTCTGTCAAGATAGGCTCGATACGCCATAGCGACGCGTGCGTCCGATGCCCGTTGGAATCGACAACAGGCACGTTTGCTTGCTCGTGCTTGATGCGCAAAAAAGTAGAGTTTGCCTGAAGCATTCTGCCAATTTCCGCGTTGTCAGAGTGCATCACCGGAGTTTCCAGATCTGATAGAAACATTCCATTTGCTTCGGCGATGATTTCGCCGGTGTGCAGGTATACGTACTGGTGGGTTCTGCGACGGTCGATGGCCTGTGCGAGTGACGATAGAGCTAGCCTCATAACTTCTTCCTTGGACAAGTAGAAAATCAAGCTGTTTTGCGATTTCACATCGCTGCCTGCCACGCCGTCCGTTGGATGCAGGACCCAATGCGGTGACGTTGGTTCTAAGAGGCATCCCGGCGCGGAAAGGCGGCCAGTCGTCATCAGCAGCCGTACTCGCTGTCGACGACCCCCGCACCCTCGGCGACACGCGCCAGGTCGGCGGCCCGTTGCAGTTCTAGTTCCAGCAACGCCATATTCAGCGAGGAGACCAGTTCTTGCGCCTGGTCTTGCGTAAGCACGACCGTCTCGACTCGCTGTTCGACTCTCCAGACGTTCGGGAACGCCCGCCCGCACAGGCGGATGGTGGACTGTTCGTTGGCCGAGTCGACGTCAATCTTCCAGCGGCCTGTTGGGATGAGTATTCGCGGCATCATGCTTTCGCCCGTGCACCGGGTCTTTCTGTAAGCGACATGGATAAATTAGAAACGTATGCAAGCCTGCTAAGGCCGCATGAAGTAATTGCGGAAAACCTTGCTTAGCTGTCCGAGGAGCCTAATGGAAAAAACCCGCCCCCTTGTGAGGGGCGGGCTTCAATACCCTGAGGCGCGAGCCAAAGGGTATTTACAAGGCAAATGCTGATTACGAAGCCAACACGACGCCGTGTCCTGCGTTGAGCGTCGCGCTGACCGTGTGCAGCCCAGTGATCTGAACGAGCGAGTCACCTTGAGCCAGTGTGCCACCTGCGGCTGCGGCTGCACTGTTCTCGACGACGTACGTATTGCCGGCGTACTGGAACGCAACCGCCTGGTGACCAGCGACGTTCGTCAGGCTTGCGTCCGCCAGTTGGAGTGCTGCGGCGAACGTTGAGGCCGCGCTGACCGACGTCTGCAGGGCGGTGCTTGCCTGTGCAACCGTCAAGATGCCGGCATCCTTCAGCGTGATGATGTCACCCGCAACGGCACCATTGATAACGGTGTTCGCTGCGACTGCACTTGCGGCCACGCCGTCAACCAAAACAGAATCGGCGCCGGTTGCGAGCGTATGCGTACCCAGATTGACCGTTGCCAAGTAGCCCGAGACCGAGTTCGTTGCAGCGCCGCCGGAAACGTTAATCAGGTTCGAACCCGTGCCCACGGTGATGTTGACCGTGCCCGCCGTGGTCGCATCGACGATGCTGTTATTGGCGTTGCCGAGCGTAACAGCGTTGGTACTGCCTGCAGCAGCTGCACCCAGAGTCAGAGACACATGGCTGTTATCCGTAGCACCCGAAATCGTGATGCCCGAGGTGTTGCTGTCGTTCAGCGTCACATTTTGGCCAGCCGACAGAGCAAGCGACTTGAGGTTGTTATCAGTCACTGTCGCCGTCATCGCGCCCGTCAGCGACAGCTTGGTCGCAACCAGCGTCGCGTCGTTGAACGTGACAGAGCCGGTGCCCGAGTTCGTGACCGACAGGGTACCTGCGACGCTGTCCGTCAAGTTCAAGGTGGTCGCACCGGTGCCCGAGAACGTCAGGTTGCCCAGCGCGTTATCAGTCATCGTGACAACCAACCCAGCCGCATTGCTACCCGTGTTGTTAATCGCCATGCTGGTAGCCGCGTTGCTGAACGCCGTAGCACCGATGGTTAGACCACCCGCGCCGCTGAAGTTCAGCGTGCCAACATTCGAATCAATGAGAGTGGCGATATTGTCACCCGCATAGTTGAACGCCACGTTGTTGTCGACCAAGTTCAAGGTGCCAATGCCATTGCCGTTCGCGTCAGCCAACGTCAGCGACGTCACCGCTTGAGCTGCGCCAGTAGCCAACGTCGAAGCAGCGGCGCCGTTCAAAACAACGGTCGCAGCATCGGTTGCGCCGGTCGTATCAACATAGTTGACGGCCAACGTGCTCGCAACGGCGGTATTGGCGAAGTTGATCGACGCGTTGGTATTGACGTTGGTCAGCGTCGTACCGCCAACAGCCGCTCCCGTCACGTCAATCGCTTTGATCGACGAACCGAAGACGGAGGCGTCCTGCGAACCGGTGACGGCAGCGGTGATACCCAGCGTTTCAAAGCCGGTAACCTTCGCACCTGTCTTGGCCGCGGTGAAAGTACCGCCGATGTTATTCAGGATAAGCTCATCGCTTGCGCCCGAACCGCCGGTGATTGCCGTCGTTGCGTCTGCGGCGATCGTGATGGTGCTGGCACCGGTCGAACCCGATGCGTTGAACGTCGTCGTCGTGTCGTTGACCGCGCCGGCGTAGCCTGCCGCTCCCGTGACGTTAACGGCGGTTGCCGACGTAGCGTTGGTAACCGTCAGAACCGACGAGCCAGCAACGTTCAACGTCTTCAGGTTAGCGTCAGTGAAGCCGGTAAGCGTCGACTTCGTCGCGCCCGTCGTCACATTCAGCGTCGTGATCTCGGCGTTAGTATCGGTGACGGTGTTGTCGCTGCCCATAAGAGCGCTTGTCGACAAACCGTTGACCGTCAGGTTCAAAGTCGCGTTCGTCGTCGGCGTTGCACCAGAAGCGGTCGCATTCGTAATCGCCAAGGTGCCTGCTGTGCCAGACAGGGACAAAGTCGTCAACGCGTTATCGTTGATGGCCGAGGTTGCACCATAGCTGTTCAGCGTGACGCTGGTAATCGTGTTCGCCTTCGTGGTGTTGTAGTTCGCATCGCTGACGGTCACAATGCCGTCGCCCGAAACACCGACGACACCCGCTTTTGCTGCGACCGGGGCAACGGCGGTGACCGCGTTGACGCCTTGCGTACCCGCAGCAGCCGGAACAGCGGGGACACCCACGACACCGGCCACTCCCGTCACTGCCGCAGCGCCCACTGCAGCGGCTGCTTGGTTGACCACGACCGAGGTCGTCGACGAGGTACCAGTAACGGTGACGGCATTCATTGCCACGTTCACGGTGTTCGATGCCGCGTCGCCAGCCGATTCCGTGACGGTGACCGTCGAGCCGCCCTTGACGATAATTGCGTCGTTCATGTTAGCGTTAGCCGAGCCGGTCGTTTCGTTGACGACAACGGCACCGGTCGTCTGGACGTTGGCACCGACCGAAATGGTGCCCGCACCGGTCGTCGCACCCATAGCCGTCACGTTGACCGAAGAGCCGCCGTCAACCGCGATGCTCGAACCAAGCAGCCCCGATTCAGTGACCGCAATGGCGCCTGCCGGGCTGGTAACCGTGCCGACCACACCACCGACCGTTACGTTGCCACCGGCCGACTTCACCGTAACGTTATTGCCGCCGGAAACCTGGATCGTTGTGGCGACCGCGCCAGTCACAGTCTCGTTCGTCGTCGCTGCCGCATTCAGGGTAACCGTGCCCGTGCTCGCTTGGGTCACGTTCACCGAGTTGAGGCCGGACCAGCCGCCCTTCGTGGTGTCCAGAGTGACGGTTGCGGCTACACCCGATTCCGTGAGGTTGAGCGTCGCGATACCATTGACCGTGGAGCCTGCGGGCTGCGAAATCGCGCTCGCGCTGGCCACGTTGAACGTATTGCCCGTGCCCGTGCCGTTGATGGTATCGACCGCAGACCACGTCTGCGTGGTACCGAGTGCGCCACCGTCGATAGCATTGACTACGTTGTTGTTGCCGGACAGTGTGATGTTATCCACACCCGTAGTGAGCGTGACAGTCTGCGAAACCGCACCCGCACCGATGTTCGCAATCGTCGTCGACAGAGCTGCCGTTGCCGTAGCTTGGGTCGTCGCGTCGACAACCGTCGCCACTGCCGCACGAGCGTTGTTCGATGCTGCCGTGCCCGAGTAAGCGACCTGGCCAGCAACCGACTGGGTCAGCGCTGCGGTGAACGAGTCAGCGTAAGCCAGCTTTGCGGCCAGTTCCGCCGCATCGCCATTTTGCGCGCCGTTGTAGATGTTAAGAGCGACCGAAGCCAGCGTGAACTGACCGCTGTTGATGCCGTTCACGTAAAAGTTCAGGCCCGCCACATCAGCAGAACGACCGAACAGCGTTTGATAGATGGCGTTGACTTGCGCCGGAATGCTCGAGCCGCCATACAGAGCGGTCGATTCGGCCGACGTGCCAAACGCGTTGATGATCGTGCTCAGGTTGCCGTTAGCAGCGGTCAGCTGGTTAACCCAGAATTGCTGACCTGCCGGATCAGCGGGGCGGCCGTAGTAGGCCAGATACGCTTGTTGTACTTGTTCTGCGAAGGACAGTGCGGCCATTTGTACATTCCTTAAAGAGTTGTCTAATCACACGTGTGACGCGTCGGCAGATCCATGCAGTGGCCGAAGCGATTTACCTACAATTGGCAATAAGCATTGGCCACCGCACTCTGACAACGCCCGGCGGATTTTCCATGTCCGCAAGCAAGCAATGTGTGATGGGGCTCACAATTTCGTAAATAGCCAGGAAAAGTTGCGTGCGTAACGCATAACGTCGGAAAACGAAGGCAAAGCGAGCATGAAAATGCCGTCCCTGAGAGGGATGCGGGCGCAAGCAGGGGAAAGCGGCAGGAAAGTCCGGCGAAGAAGTAGGAGCACCACCGATCCGGTATAGCGAATTGGGGGCGGTGCTACTGGGTTCCGGCAATCTAATCTGGGAAGACAAAATCGGCAGGGATACTGCAATGGCCGCTTCTATCCTGAGAGGCAAAGGGACGATAACCTATCCCGCAGAGACGAACTGTGACGGCTATCACATTTCGAAGCGTCGTGACTATTTCCGACTGCGCGTCAAATCCAATCGCCCGGCACATCACCGAAGCAGAACAGCCTTTCTCCTACCTGGGCCGCCGGGGGCAATGTGTGGTCGCAGCGCGCAAGGCACCGCAGCCGGATACCGGCTGATGGTCGCTACGCCGACAGAAAATCATCCGGTAGAACCGGGCAGGGCTGGAAGCTAACAGACGGCGTTAACGCGAGAAACAATGGCTTAACAAAATCGCCCGCGATGCAATGCTAGTTACCGACGAGACCATAAGCGCCGAGAAAGAAGTGGCTCGATGCCTCGGGTGCGTCCTTCTCAGTCGCGTCGGACTTGGAAGCATGTTCCGCGGCGCCATCTGAGCCGGCCGCCAGGGCCTGCTGTTCGAGCGCCCGGCTCGCATGCGAGTGTTCCAGCGCGCCTGTGAGCTCACGGATCAGGTCCACCATCCGCTCCTGCTGCATTACATAGTGTCGGGTCGTCGTTACGCCGACACTGTCGTCCGGTTCATCAGCCACGAACAGAGACAAGCTCACATGGCTTGATTCGGAGGCTGGCTCAATGGTCCAGTCGACGATCCAGCGTCGGGGGCCGTATCGCTTTCGGACCGCTTTTGCCTTCCTGTTTAACTGGGATGTCATAGAAATTTTCGGTGAATGCATGGCAGCCGACTTGTGAACTGTTCAGTTGTCGTGCCAGACGTCGCCTAATTTAGTGCAGATACCGACGCAGGGTTGTGCCCGCAAGCACAATCTTCAAACTAATTGCTAGATCGGTTCGGGGAAGCCGGGGAGGGCGGTTGGGTCTGAGCGGCGAGTGCGCAAAGTCACGCGGTCAGAGAGGGAAGAGCGCACGGGCGGCAGATTGAGATCGCCGCAGGTCAGTTGTGCTTGACGATATCAATAAGGCCGCTCGAACAGGCAGCTGCCGAATTACCATAAAAAAATGCGGCCGCATCGGCGGCCGCATTGCCATCAACCGTCTTCCGGCGTGACCGGAACGTACGGTTCTCGCGTTCAGTGTATGAGCGGCATCGGAGTGGCGGCGTTCGCAAGCTGCGCAGAGGGAACAAACCACTGCGCTATTCCGAACAGATCCTCAGGCGTCAATATCCCTGCAGCACGTTTGAGTTGCAGTTCGGCCAGCAAGTACTGATAGCGCGCGCGCGCCAGATCGCGCTTGGCCAGGTAGAGCTGTTGTGTCGCCGTCAGCACGTCCAGGTTGGTGCGCATGCCGGCCTGCACGCTTTTGCGTGTCGCGGTAATTTGCAGCGTTGCGGATTCCACCGCGCTCGTCAGCGCATCGATTCGCGTCAGGCTGCTGACGCATACGTTGTACTGCTTGCGTAGGTCAAGTAACACCTTGTCGGTCTTGTCCTGCAACTCGAACTGCGCCCGTTCGTAGTTGGCCTGCGCCTGTTGCGACGACGCTTGCACAAGTCCGCCCGAATACAGCGGTATGGTTATTTCCACGCCGATGGATTTGGTCAAATAACGCTGGTTAATGATATCTACTGTGTTGGACTGGCTTTTTCCTATACTGGCTACAAGGTCTACGCGCGGATAAAAACCTGCACGTACAACTTTTAGCTGCTGCTCCGCCGCCTCGACAGAGTGCCGTTCAGAGATCAGCTGGGCATTGTTCTCAAGGGCAATTTCCCGCCATTCGTCGAAGCTGATCGGCGTAGGAAGCGCCGGTCGATACGTATCCTTAAGCCGGTCAAGGCCGGCGATGTCCAGCGAAGCGGGCAATCCCGTCAGCGCTTCTAGCGTATGCGCCGCGTTATCGACATTGTCGTGCGCATCGGCTACGTCTGCCTGTGCCAGCTCTGCCTTCGACTTTGTTTCGAGGATATCGGTGCGCGTGCCTTCCCCGTTACTGAACATGGCTACGTTACCCGCATACTGCTCGTCAAATGCCTTTTTCTGGGCCGTGGCAAGTAACAGTTGTTCCTCAGCAAATACGGTGTCCGTGTACGCGGCCAGCACGCGGACGAGCAACTCCTGCTTACGGTCGTCAAACGTCGCGTCGCCAGCCAGTGCTGTTGCCTTGCCGTAGCGGTAACGCGCAACGCCTTCGAAGTTGATCAGCGATTGTCGCAGCGACACACCCTCTGAATATGCCCCGTAGACCTGATGGCCGGGCGGCTGGCCAAAAACTGTCGAATCAGTCACATTGCGGTACTTCGAATAATTCGCCGACACGTTCGGCAGCAAATACGACCGGCCAATCGCAACGTTAGCGTCATCGGCTTCCTTCTGCTTCGCCGCTGCTGCGAACACAGGATCATGGCCGAGCGCGGCCTCATAAGCGTCAGCCAGACCGAGCGCATTCGCCGCTTGCGGCGCAACGAGCGCAGTGCCGAGCGATATCGCAAGCGCGATGGCGCGCAGTCGTGGGGCGGTGCGAGTCGTCCGGCGCGAGCCAACCGAGAGCGACCTGCTACCCAGCAGGGTTATAAGCACACCTTGCACGTCAGTCCCCCGACCATGCGGTGCGCGACCGATCGATGAGCGGCTTGAACAGATAGTTCAGCATCGAGCGCTGGCCGGCATTGATGAACATTTCGACAGGCATGCCAGGCTTCACGTTCAGATTCCGTAAGAGTTTCATGCCCTGCGGCGTGACCTTCGCGCGCACCCGGTAGTAGGGGGCGCCCGTGTGATCGTTGACGAGCCGGTCGGCGGAGACGAAGGTCAGCACCCCCGGTATTCTCGGCGTGCTGTTCTGGTTGAATGCGGTGAACATCATGTCGACGGGCATGTCCTTGTGAACCTTGTCGATCAGGTTGACCTCCAATTCGCCTTCAACTTCCAGCGGCTCGCCGCTCGGCACCACCTCCATGAGCTTTGCGCCTGCTGCGACCGTGCCGCCATTGGTGAAGACGTTCACGCCCACAACGGTTCCATCGACGGGAGAGCGCACTTCCGTGTTGGCAAGTTCGAACTCGCTTTCTGCCAGACGACTTTTCAGCGCCTCGGTATCGCGCTGCACTTCACTGAGCTGCGTGCGCACGTCTTTCATATAGTCTTGCTGCAACTGCGAGATGCGCAGGTGCGCTTCGGCCATCTGGCTCACAAGCTGTCCGGTGTTGCCGGCCTGGCGGGAAATCTCGCTGTTCAGTGCGGCCTCCTGGCGTTCGAGATCCTGCAGCTTGCTGCGCGGCACATAGCCTTCGCCAGCAAGCTCGCGCACGCCGGCCAGCTGATCCTGCAGCGTCTTGCGCTCGGCTTGTTGTTGTACCTGTGAGTCGCTCTGACCGGTGAGCTGTGCGTGATAGCCCGCAATGGTCTCTTGCATCGCGCCCACCGACGCCTGCAGCGCGAGCCGGCGTGTAATCAGCAGTTGCTGCTGCAGCTTCACGTCGTCTTCCGCTTCCTCGTCGTGCGCCGCGACACGATCCATCAGCTCGGGCGGAAAGACGATGTCCTTTGCGTTCGTCGCCTCGGCGACAAGGCGCGCTTTGGTTGCCAGTTCGGTCAGATACTGCGCCCGGATGGTGGCGGCCTGCGACTTCGTCTGGACGTCGTTCATCCTGACGAGCACCTGCCCAGCCTTCACCTCATCGCCATCCTGCACGAGAATGTCGCGAATGATGCCGCCGGTCGGGTCCTGGATCGTCTTGCGGTTGCCCGCAACGACGACCGTTCCCTGAACTGGCGTACCTTTGCTAAGGGGGGCAAACGCGGCCCACACGAGCGATCCGACGATGCCTACCAGAACGACGGTCCAACCGAGCCTGACGTAGCGTGATTCGTCGACATCGACAACGGGCGGCAACGCGGCTCCGAGCACCTCGACAGCAGGCACCGCCGCTTTCTTGCTTGGGAAATTGAACATGGAAATCTGCGGATCAGACTGTGGACTCCGCCGTTTGGGCGGCGGAAGGTTGTTGTTGATCGGGCTGAGCCGTTGGTGCGGCGGCCGATTGTGCCGGGGCGTTCTGCAACGCTGCGAGCACGTGCGGAGTAGGGCCGTACATTCTGAGCTGGCCTTCCACTAAAAGCAGAAGCTTGGTGGTCGCCGCAATGATGCTGGTGCGGTGTGTAATTAGTACAACTGTCTTTCCGGCGCTCTGCAGACGTTCGATGGCGTACTTGAGTGCTGCCTCGCCGGTCTCGTCCAGATTGGAGTTCGGTTCATCGAGCACGATGAAAGACGGATCACCGTAGAGCGCACGAGCCAGACCGATACGCTGTTTCTGGCCGCCGGAAAGCCCCGCACCGCGGTCGCCCACCAGCGTGTCGTAACCCTGCGGCAAACGCAAAATCATCTCGTGAACGCCAGCAAGCTTCGCCGCGTCGATCACCTTTTCTGATTCGATCTGGCCAAAGCGCGCGATGTTCTCGGCAATCGAGCCGCCGAACAGTTCAATGTCCTGCGGGAGATAGCCGATGTGCGGTCCAAGCTGGTCCTTGTCCCACTGGTAGATGTCGGCTCCGTCGAGCCGCACCGTGCCGACGGCGGCGGGCCACACGCCCACCATGAGCCGCGCGAGCGTCGACTTGCCGGAGGCGCTCGGTCCGATGACGCCAACGATATCGCCCGCGTCGATCGTAAAAGACAGGCCATGCACGACCGGCAGACGCGAGCCGGGCGCCGCCGCGCTCACGCCCTCGAGCGTCATGCGGCCGGCCGGCGGCGGCAAGCTCATGCCGATACGGCGCACCGGATTGTTTTCGAGCAGATCGACGAGCCGGTCATACGCACTTCTCGCGCTACTCCACTGACGCCACACGGAAATCACCAGTTCCAGCGGACCCAGCACCCGGCCCATCAGGATGGAGCCGGCGATCATCATGCCGGGCGAGACCTTGCCGTCGATCGCGAGCAGCGCGCCAAGCCCCAGTACCAGCGACTGCAGGGCCAGCCGGACGAACTTCGTCACGTTGCCCACCATCGCTGCTTTCTCGCTGGCTTCAGCCTGGCGCGCCAGAAAACCGGCGTTAAGTACCGACCACCGTGCCATCAGGTTGGGCAGCATGCCCATCGCTTCAATGACTTCAGCGTTGCGCAGGTTAGCCGTGGCAAGCGAACTGGAGCGGATCGACAGCGCGGTTGCTTCGGCCAGCGGACGGCGTGAAACGCGCTCGTTGGCGATGGCGAGCGCAATCAGAATCACCGAGCCGGCCAGCGAAAAGACGCCGAGCCAGACGTTGAACATGAAAATGACGGCCAGATAGATCGGAAACCACGGCGCGTCGAAGAAGGCAAACAGTGCATTGCCCGTCACGAACTGCCGGATCGTGGTCAGATCGTTCAGCGACTGGCCAGCATTGACCCCCTGCTGTTTGAGATTGGTTTCGAACGCAGCCGTATAGACGCGGCTGTTCAGATGCATGTCGAGCTTGCCGCCCACGCGGATCACGATAAAACTGCGCACGTACTCGAGCACGCTCGAAAACGCGTACATCCCCAGCGTGATCAGTGAAAGCATCGCCAGCGTGACGCCGTTGCGGCTCGGCAGCACACGGTCGTACACCTGCAGCATGTAGATGGAAGGCACGAGCATCAACAGGTTGATGAGCATGCTGAAGATACCGATGGTGCGGAATACGCGCCGGTAACCCAGCAGCGCCTGGATGATCTCGTTCGACGGTACCCGGACTTTCTTTGTCATTTTGCTGTTGTCGCGCTGGCTGATCGCGACACCTCTCGGCTGGTCTGTATTGTGATCTGTAAGCTGTTCGACACCGTAGCGTCGACCCCTTGCGACGGCGCTCATTCTGATCTATCGAGCCCCTGATAAATGTGACGGCCGTCACATCATTTTGGGAAAACAAGCCGGATACTTGCGCTGCTTCCAGAATCCCCTATTGCAGGCAGTCGATGCTCCAACAACATAATTCTGACGCGCAGCTCGATATTGCGATGGGTGGGCGTGCGCTACTCACGCCGCTGACCGGTATCGGACAATATGCGTCGCATCTCGCCCGCGAATTCGTCCAGCGGGGGCACAGCGTGCGGTTCTTCTATGGGACGCATTGGTCTTCGTCGCGCGAGGGGAGCGGTAGTGCTCCGTCCGCCGAGGTGATGGGAGCGAAGTCGTGGCGCACGGTGGTCGCGGGCAACGCAAAGCGCTTTGCGCGCAGATTCGTGCCCGGCATTTACCGTTTCATGCCGCATGTCGAACAGTATCGTTTCGATTCAGGCATACGACGGCAGCGTGCCCCGCAGATCTATCACGATCCGAACTTCATCCCGTTCCGCTTTCGCGGCCCGACCGTGATCACCGCGCACGACGTCTCGTGGGTGCGTTATCCCGAGTATCATCCGGCCGCTCGCCTGGCCCTTCTGCGGGCGAACTTTCCAAGGGCTCTGGAGCGGGCCGAAAGAGTTATCGTGGTATCGGACTTTGTGCGCGATGAATTGCACGCGTGTTTTCCCGTCGCGCGCGAGAAGATCCAGGTGGTGCATAACGGCGTTTCGAACCGTTTCCGGCCGCATTCGTTCCACGCGACCCACGACGTGCTCACGCGTCACGGCCTCGTGCACGGGCAGTACTTTGCCGCAGTGGGCACGCTGGAGCCGCGCAAGAATCTGCACACTGCGCTCGCGGCTCATGCACGACTGCCGGCCAATGTGCGCCGCAAGTATCCGCTCACTCTGATTGGCGTGGAAGGGTGGTTGACCCATTCGCTGCACGCGGCACTCGAGCACGGCTTGCGCGAGGGCTTCGTCCGCAAGCTAGGCTATGTATCCGACGATGAGCTTCCGCTCCTGATCGCGGGAGCACTCGCAGTGGTGTATCCGTCAGTGTATGAGGGATTTGGCTTGCCGGTCGTCGAGGCGATGGCGTCCGGCGTTCCGGTACTGTGCTCGACGGCACAGGCGCTACGGGAAGTAGCGGGCGACGCTGCTATCATGCGCGACCCTGCCGATGTCGAGGGCTTTAGCGACGCGATGCAGGCATTGATCGACGACGGCGCGTTGCGCAAGCGGCTAATCGCAGCGGGAAGCGAGCGAGCGCGTTGCTTCAGCTGGCAACGGACCGCCGACGAAACCCTTGCCGTTTATCGGCAGATCATCGCCTGAGAATATCGCGCGGCGCAGGCGTCGGAGCTATTTCTAATCTGTTCATGCATACATTAAGAACCAGCCTCGCGCACGTGCTGCTGCTGTCGCGCCAGGATCTCATTGACCGGCACCGCGAGAATGCGCTCGGCGCCGCGTGGCTGCTGATCCAGCCGTTGACCTTCGTGGTGTTGTTCAGCACCGTCTTTTCGCGCTTCATGCGCACACGAATTGGCGCAGACGCAGATCCGTATCTGTACACCGTCTATCTGATCGGCGGTCTTCTCACGTGGAATCTGTTCGCCAACCTGCTGAACAGGCTTACGCCTGTCTATGGCTCGAAGGCGCACCTGATCCGCAAGATCAGCGTGGACCTGTGGGTCATGCCGCTTCATATCGTGATTGCGGAATGGGTGGTGTACGGCATCACCATGGCGTTTTTCGCAGTGTTCCTGTTGATTATCGGCCACCCGATCGGTGTGCAATGGCTGGTGCTTCCCGTCATTGCGCTGCTGCTTAGCGGATTCGCCTACGGCGTCGGCATCATTCTCGGCACACTCGACGTATTCATTCCGGACATCAAGAATGTCCTTAATGTACTGCTGCAGTTCGCTTTCTGGCTCACACCCGTCGTCTACCTCGCCTCGATCCTCCCGCCGTGGGCCGCAAGAACGCTGCACCTGAGCCCCATCTTCTGGGCGATCGATGCGGTGCACGGCATCATCGTGTGGCATCAGTATCCGCCGGCGAAGGAACTGATCGGGCTCGCTCTCGCCGCGTGCGTCAGTCTTATGGCGAGCCGGCTGCTGCTGCGCCGTCTACAGTCCGAATTGAGGGATATGTTATGACGGGTAGCGTGCAGAAGGATTTGCCGGTGCTGGAAGTCCAACAGTTATCGAAGCGTTTCAAAATCTATAACCGTACCGCCGATCGTCTTGTCGAGGGCCTGTTTGGAAAGGTGCGGCATCGCGTGCACGTTGCACTCGAAGACATTTCATTCTCGCTCGCACAGGGCGAGGCGATTGGCGTGCTCGGACAGAACGGTGCCGGAAAATCGACGCTGCTCAAACTGGTGAGCGGTGTGCTGATGCCCGATGCGGGAACGATCGAGCGGCGTGGGCGTATCGCGGGCCTGTTGGAGTTGGGTACCGGTTTTGACGGCAGGCTGTCGGGTCGAGAAAACATCGCGGTGAACGCGCGACTGATCGGCATGAGCAGCGCGGAAATCGAGGAACGCTTCGAAGCGATCGTCGCTTTCTCTGAACTGGCCGGCTTCATCGACGCGCCGCTGCGGACTTATTCTTCCGGAATGATCATGCGGCTCGGCTTTGCAGTGGCCATTCACGCTGACCCGGTCTGCTTCATTGTCGACGAGGCACTGGCAGTGGGCGATGCGCGTTTCCAGCAGAAATGCCTGAAGCGCATTCGCGAGTTCCGCGATAGCGGTGGGTCCATCCTGTACGTGTCACACGACATCAATTCGGTCAAGCTGCTGTGCGATCGGGCCATTTTGCTCTCGGACGGGAAGCTCGCCTATGACGGGTCGCCTGATGAGGCCGCGCAGATCTACTACCGGTTGATTGCGGGCGTCGACGACGAAGAGGCGAACAGGAATGAGTCGACGCCGGATTCGTATGGGGCGTTGCGCACTCGCATCAAGAAAGTGGTGCTCTCCAACCGGTTCGGACCGGCCGTGCGTTTTGCGTCCGCAGAAGAGGTCACGATCGAGCTCGAATGCGAGTCGAGCCAGACCGTACAGCTTTCGGTGGGCATCCTGATTCGCGACCGTTTCGGTCAAGACGTATTCGGCACCAATACGGCCCTGTTGCGCGAGCACGCGCAGTTTTCGGCGGGTGACAGTGTCTGTTGCCGCTTCTCGCTGCCGCTGAATTTCGCTCCCGGCAAATATACGGTGACCGTCGCATTGCATTCGGAAGATACCCACGTGCATGACTGCCAGCACTGGTGGGACGCCGCCGCGACCTTCGAGATTGCCGGTTTCAGCGACGTGCCGTTTTCCGGACTGTGCTACGTGCCGGTCCGCTTCGATCAATATCCCGTACGGGACTTCGTAGAACCCACGTTACAAGAATCATGACAAACGCCGTACTTCAAGACCTGATTGCGCGTGTGAAGGCCGAGGCGGCCGCGCATGCTTCTCCTGACGACGCAGGCGTCGCGCTCGCGCTGCAGCGTTCGCCCGGCGTATCGGGACCGGCGCCGGATGCCGCCGATCTTGCCGATAGCGGCGGCATCGAGCGCCTGTTCGTCGTCGACAATGCCGAGTTTGTCGGTGCCGCTTATCGGCTTCTGCTCGGACGCGAGGCCGACGAAACAGGCCGCGCCAACTATGCGGGCCAGCTCGCGCGCGGGGTCAGTCGGCTCGTCGTGCTGGGGCGGCTGCGGATGTCGCCGGAGGGGCGCCGCACTGCTGTGCCGGTGGTGTGGTTCAAGGCGGTGATGGCGCTGGTGGCGGCAGATCATCTGCTGCGTCGTGCGGGACTGGGCGCGGTCGTATCGCGTGCCGGACGATATGCGGACGGCCTGTATGCGCGATACCTCGTCAGGCGTTCGCTGCTTGCATGGCGAGGCCGCTTTGAGAATACGGTCGGGGTCGTGCTGCGACATGGCCAGCGGGTCGAGCAGTTGTCGCGCCGCATGATCGATATGCACGAGAAACTGATACCCACGCCTGTGGTGTCGCCGGAAACCATAGACGCCTATTACCTCGCGTTCGAAGATGCCAATCGCGGTAGTCGAGACAGTGTGCTGGAAAAACTCTCGATCTATCGTCACTGGCTTGCAACGTGTGTGCCGCATGCGGAGGGACTTGCGCATCAGATCGTGGATATCGGATGTGGCCGGGGTGAGTGGCTATCGTATACACGGCAGCACGGCCGCGACGCGATCGGCATCGATGTCAACCGGGTGATGGTGGATGCGTGCCTCGCACAGGGGCTGAATGCACGTTGCACGGACGCACTCGCATTCCTGCGCAGCTTGCCCACCGGCTCGGTTGCCGCAGTCACGGGCTTTCATATCATCGAACATCTGCCGTTCGACTATTTGTTCGCGCTCGTCCAGGAGAGCTACCGCGTGCTGGTAGAGGGCGGCTCCGTACTCTTCGAGACGCCGAACCCGGAAAACGTGCTGGTGGGTAGCCACACGTTCTATCACGACTTCACGCACCGCAATCCGATTACGCCGAGCGCGATCTCTTTCCTGCTCAAGTATCACCGTTTTGAAGCGATCGACATCATTCGCAGCAGCCCTTACCCGGAAGAAGCCAAGGTGCCGGGCAACGATCCGCTCACGGAGCGCGTGAACGGGCACTTGTGCGGTCCGCAGGACTTCGCGGTGCTAGGGCGCAAGCACGCTGCAGCAGGGGTTCACGCGTGAAGATTCTTGTGACAGCCAACCTCGTGCCGTTCATGCACGGGGGCGCTTCATATCACATTGCCGGCGTGGTCCGTGCATTGCAGCAGGCGGGGCACGACGTCGAACTGTTGCGCCTGCCGTTCCGGTTCTCGCCGGAACAGGACATCGTGCGAGCGATGGAGCACGCGGCCTCGCTCGACTTCGTGCGCCCCAATGGCGTCACGATCGATCAGGTCATCAGTCTGCAATTTCCGGGCTACGGACTATCGCATCCCGATCACCGGGCGTGGGTGATGCACCAGCACCGTGCCGTCTACGAACTGTACGACGCGTCGCAAGCGTCGGCAGAACTGACCCGGCTGCGTGACCAGGTGATCGCGTTCGATAACGCCGCGCTTTCGCGTGCGAATCGCGTGTTCGCCAATTCCCGGCGCGTTGCAGCGCGGCTGCATGACTTCAACCGGATTGCCGCGACGCCGCTCTACCATCCACCGGCGCAAGCTGAGTCGTTCCGATGCGAAACGGCCTTGCCCTACGTATTCTTTCCGAGTCGTCTGGAAACCCTCAAGCGTCAATCGCTACTGATCGAGGCGGCGCAGCGCATGCGCTCGTCGCTGAAAATCCTGCTTGCGGGCGATGGGGGCCAGCGCGAGGCACTCGCCGCGATGATCGAACGCCATGGTGTCGGCGATCGGGTATCGCTGATCGGGCACATTACCGAAGCCGAAAAGCGCGCGTTTTATGCACGCGCGCTGGCCGTCGCGTTTCCGGCTTTCGACGAAGACTACGGTTACGTCACGCTCGAAGCGATGCTGTCGTCCAAGCCTGTGATTACGTGCACCGACTCGGGCGGCCCGTTGGAGTTCGTTCGCCACGGCGAGACAGGCTGGGTGGAAACGCCGGACGCCGACGCACTTGCCAAACGCCTCGACTGGCTGGCGGGGCATCCGCGCGAGGCCGCCGAAGCGGGGCTTCGCGGCCGCGAAGCTTACCGCGCGGCGGACATCTCGTGGCGTCACGTCGTCGAGACGCTCACCCAACCTCTTTGATCCGGTTTTCCATGAGAATTGCCATTGTTGCGCCGAGCCCGGTGCCCTTTGTGATCGGCGGCGCCGAGAACCTGTGGTGGGGTTTGCTGGAAGCACTGAACGCACGTCCGGGAATTCAGGCGGACTTGCTCAAGGTGCCCACTCGCGAGCGAAGCATGGGCGAGCTGCTGGCCAGCTATCGCCAGTTTTCCGAGCTCGACCTCGACCACTTCGACCTGGTCATCAGCACCAAGTACCCGGCATGGGCGATCCGGCATCGCAATCATGTGGTCTATCTTCAGCATACGCTGCGTGGACTGTACGACTGCTACCCGCCCGGCATGCCGACCCGGTTCGACGAGGACGCGTTGCTCTCGCTCGGCATGCCGACGCGAATCGTCGACGCATTGGCCAACTGCCGTGCAACGGACATCGAGTTCGACGAACTGCTCGATGCGCTCGACGCGGCCTGGCAACGCGCGCCGCAGGCGCCGTGCTGGGCTTTTCCCGGCCCGGTGACGCGTGCGGTCATCCGTCTGCTCGATGCGGTGGCCATGCGGCCCGACAAGATTGTGCACTATGCGGCGATTTCGCAGACCGTTGCAGCCCGCGATGGTTATTTCCCGGCGGGCGCGACGGTTGCCGTTCATCATCATCCGACCAGTCTCAAGGGGCTGGCACCCGGGCCGCAGCAGACGCTGTTCAGCGCAAGCCGTCTCGATCCGGCCAAGCGAATCGATCTGATCATCGAGGCCTACAGGCTGAGCGGGGTAGACGTGCCGCTCCATATTGCAGGCAGCGGACCCGATGAAGCACGGCTGCGCGAGGCGGCGGCCGGCCATAGCGGCATCCGCTTTCTCGGGCGGGTGACCGATGCCGAGCTCGCGCAAGAGTACGCGCGGGCCCTGTGCGTGCCGTTCGTGCCGCGTGACGAAGACTACGGTCTGATCACGCTCGAAGCGATGCTGTCGGCGAAACCGGTCATTACCACGACGGATTCCGGCGGTCCGCTCGAACTGATCGAGCATGAGCGCTCGGGGCTTATCGTCGAGCCCAACGCCGAAGCGCTGGCGGGCGCGATGCAGCGCGTCTGCGGTGATCTGCCGAAAGCGCTGCAGATGGGGCAGGCTGGCTACAAGCGTGCGGCGCTGCTCGATTGGAACAGCCTGTGCGATGCGTTGCTCGCGGGCGGCCGCCAACCCGCCACGGTCAGTCGGAGCGCCGACGCCGCGACACCGGCTGCGCCCAACGTTGTAACGCGGCGTGCCAAGCCCATCTTAGGGGTCCTCAATACCTATCCCATTGCGCCGGTGATCAGTGGCGGCAAGCTGCGCCTGCACGGCCTTTATTCGCGCGTTGCCGAACAGTTTCAGGTGCAGTTCGTCAATCTGGCGCCGGCGCATCTGCGCGGCGTGCGCAATCTTGCTGCGGACTTCAGCGAGGAGCTTGTGCCGAAATCGCAGGCATTCGCCGAGGCCGAACAACAGCTGGAGAACTCGCTCGGTGCTTCCGTCGAAGATCTGGCAGCGGCGCTGCATCCTGGCGCAGCGCCGCAATGGCTCGACACCATCGATGCGCTGGCGCGTCGGGCCGACCTGATCGTGTGTTCGCATCCGTATGCCATGCCGGCGTTGCGAAAGGTTTCGTCGCGGGCTTTCGTCTACGAAGCGCACAACGTGGAAGCGGATCTGAAGGCGGACATCTACGGCTCACATCACTGGGCGATCGATCAGGTGGCGGCGCTCGAACGGCGCGCCGTGCTCGACGCGGCGCTCGTGACCGCGTGTTCGGCTCAGGACCGCGAGCGCATGGCTGGACTCTATGGCGCGCAAGACGATAACGCGAAACTGATCGTCGTGCCGAACGGCATCGATGTGACGGCAACGCGTTTGCGCACCGCCGCGCAGCAACAGAGTCGCCGCTCGGCGCTGCGCGTGGCGCAGCCTCTTGCACTCTTCATGGGTAGCGCTCACGGTCCGAATATCGACGCTGCCCGCCTCGTGATCGAGGCGGCCGCACAGTTGCCCTCGGTGCACTTCGTATTGCTGGGTTCGGTCTGCCACGCCGTCGAAGCATGGGAGCGGCCGGCGAACGTCGGCCTTCTGGGCGTGGTCAGCGACGCGGAAAAAGCCAGTTGGCTTGCTATCTGCGACGTGGGCCTGAATCCGGTGATCTCAGGATCGGGAACCAACCTGAAACTGCTCGAATATGCAGCAGTGGGCTTGCCTGTGGTGAGCACCGAGTTCGGTGCGCGCGGGCTCGGTTACTGCGCCGGCGAAGACTATGTGCCGGCCGATGCGGATGCTTTCGCGCAAGGCGTCGATGCGATGTTGCAGCTGACGCAGGCAGAGCGCGACGCTATGGTTCATAACGCTCGCCGTCGCGTCGAAGCTCAGGGAGACTGGGCCGCGATTGCCGCAGCTTATTCGCAGGCGCTTGTGCAGCTTCTTCAATAGGCACACGGCGCAGAGAGGTGCGGACCGTTACCCGACTGGTCCGAAGCCGTACTGCTTACAGCAGATAATGGCTCAACGGGAGCAGCCCCTCGGTCTGGCCGACCACGGCAATTTCGACCGTGGGCGCCGGACCGGCGGATTGCGCGAGGGCCGCATGCGTGACCTCGTGCAGCAGGCTGTCGACCGAATCGTACGCATGCGGGTGAAGCAAGCCTTGCCATTCCAGGCAAACGGACCGGTCTTCGGCGGGGGCCGCCGGTGCATGTTGGACGCTGATGGAGCTCTTCATGGAAAAGATATGCCTATAGAGTTGCCGCTATTCTAGCGATTCCCGCAGCGATTGTCGCCTTAGTACGTCCAGGACAGACCCAGCGAGCCGTTGTAGACCGTATAGGCGAACAGCGAGATGGAGTCGGAAACCCGCTGTGCCGAGACCTGCGCATACAGCGACCAGCCACGAATCAAAGGATACGTATAGCGCAGCGACGCTGAGCGCACGGTCTGGCGCTGAGCGAGGCTGCCGAAAAATACGGGGTCGTAGGCAGTCGCGTCATTCAAGGTGCGCTGCTGCAGTATGGCTTCGACCTGACCATGACGATTCATATCGTAGTCGAACGACAGCCATGCGGAATAACCGCGCTGTGTGCCACCGGGCCGGCTGCCATGCGGCTTGTCCCACGCCGGACCAATAAAGAGCTGCATCGATGTGTGTTCGCCCACGTGCGCCTGAAAGGCGGCACGCACGGCGAAGTACATGGCATCGTAAAGCGAATTGCCGGGATAGACCGAGTCCACGACCGTCACGTCGACGCCGCCGCGCGCGAGCACCGGCTGCCACGCTGCCGGCGGCAGCCAGAAGCCGCCGTGCCATCCCACGTCACGCTGATACATGCGCGAGCCGAGCCACAGCATGTTGGTCGTCAGCTGGTTATACAGCTCGCCTTGCGAGAACGTCCTGGTGTCGGCCACCCCGATCGTCACGGCACGCTGATCGAAGTCGTGCTGACTGCGGTACTGGCGGGCGGAAAGTCCCGCGATCAGTTCGAGGCCAGGCACTGCGGCAATGGGCAATTCGCCCTGCACGGCGGATTCGATGTACTGGTCGCGGTGGGGGAGGTTTTCCGGCAGCACGGTAAGCGAGGTCCATGGTGCTTGTGGCGCGAACGTCACGACGGGATCGGACGGGCCGAAGTTCGCGTTCGACGTTACGCCGACTCCGACGCTTGCGGTGAGCTGCGGCCGCGCTGTCACCCGCGCGCAGGTGCTTGCCTTGTAGTAAGTGATCAGCTTTCCGATTGCTGGGGGCACCTCGTATTGCGCCTCGATTCGGGTCAGTGTCTTCATCGACAGATCCCGTTCCCCCAACTGGCAATACAGCATTGCAGCGTCGAGCAATGCGCCCGCCTGGCGCGGATCGCGTTGCACGAGTTCGTTCAGCAACGCGAGTGCGCGCTGCCGATCGCCGTCGCTGATCGCCTGCTGCGCCTGGGCTTGCAGATCGTCGTTGATGATCTGCTCGAAATTGTCCGCCTGTGTCTGCGCTATCGCATTCGGGGCAAAGAGGCCGATCGCAGCGCAGACTGCAAAGGCGCCCAGCGTGAGGAGTGCGTTCGCTGCTCGGTCCGCCGGTCCCGCGGCGATGCGCTGCCTAGTGAGTAGCATGCGGCTCGCCTTCGTGCACCGTGTACAGCTGCTCTGCAGCATCCCGTCCGCGCAGGGTTGCCTGCGCGCATGCCTGCAGGCGATGACGTCCCGTCTGCCGTGCTGTTTCCTGTCCGATCAGCAGACTGGTTTCCAGAGTTCTGGCGTATTCCTGCAGCCGCGACGCTACGTTGACCGTGTCGCCAATCGCCGTATATGACTTGCGAAACGTCGAGCCGATTTCGCCCACCACGGCTGTGCCGCTGTTGACCCCGACGCGCACGCGGATCATCCTGCCGTCGAGGGCGGGCAGGTCACTCCGGTTCAGCGCGCTTATCTCTCGCAGCATCGCGAGCGCGCAATCGAGTGCGCGATCGGCATGGTCGGACTGCGCCAGAGGTGCGCCCCAGAATGCCATCAGTGCATCGCCCATGTATTTGTCCAGCGTTCCGTGCGTCCTATGCACGCAATCGGTCAGGCGGGTGAGGATCACATCGGTCATCGTGGCGAGTTGCTCGGGCGGCATCTGCTCGGCAAGGCGAGTGAAGCCTTCAATATCGACGAACAGTACGGAAATTTGCCGGCGCTCGGGTTTGAAAGTCGCAAGCCCGCGCTGCCGGATGATTTCGCGCAACACCGTCGGCGGCAGATAACGGCTAAAGCGCCGTTCGAACGAGCGGATGGCCGCCTGCGAAGAGATCCATTCAATCGGCGCCTGCACCAGCAGAAATGCGCCGGCGGCAACCAGCGGCAATGCGGCGAGGCCCGCGGGCACGATGCGCGTCGATGCAAGCAACACGATCCACAACGACGTGGTCGTCACCAATGCGACAAGCGCGATGCTCGCGCGTTGAACTCTGAACAGCAGCGCAAACGCGACGATCGAGCATGCGGTCCACGCGATCGGCAACCATGCTGCCAGTGGCGGCCCGCCCTGGCCAGATCCGGGATCGAGCATTTCACCGACCAGTTCCGCGTGCACGACGACCGCCGGCAGCCACGGGTCGATTGGCGAGGCGATGTGGTCGGTCAGTCCGAGCGCCGACGAGCCGACCAGCACATAGCGCTTGGCGAGCAGTGCCGAGGGCGCGGTCTGCGCGAGCACCTCGTACGCGGAGATCACGTCGAATGACTGGACCGGACGGCGGAACGGGATGTGCATGAATCCACGCGAGTCGACGGGTAACCGGTCGATCGGCATCACGGGCGACCCGTGAGCGTGGCAATGCAGCAACTGCCAGGCAAGCATCGGGTAGAGCGCGTTCGCGTAGCGGATCAGCGGGGGAATCGAACGTACCACGCCGTCCAGACTCGCGTGCGGCGTGACATGGCCGACGCAGACGTCGGCCGCGTCGAAGAAGTTGCCCACGAAGCCCGAAGCGATCGGTACGTGCGCCGCCTTGATGCCCGCAGGCAGCGCCCCACCGAGATGGCCTGCATGAGGCGCATCGGCATTGGCGGACATCGCGAAAGCTTCCGCAAAGACCAGCGGAAACTGATGCGCGACCGCGAGCAGCGCGTGGTCTCCCTGGGGCGATGCTGCTTCGGGAAACATGACGTCAAGGCCAACGGCTTTCGCGTGATACTGCACGAAGAGATTCTGCGCAAGCCGCGCGATGACAGCGCGCGGCCACGGCCACGGCCCGATCGCCTCCAGCGAGCGCTCGTCGATGTCGACCACCGCGATGCGCGGGTCCGCTCGCGCACTCAGCAATTGCACCTGCCGCCAGTCGTCGATCGCGTACCCTAGCCGGCGATAAAGCTCGGGCGACCACACGCCGCTCGCCAGGAGGCACGCCGTCAGTGAAATCAGTGCGAATATCGTGAGGCGGATGCGGTCGAGCGTGCTCAGGCCCGCTACCGCGACCACTGGGTCGCCCCGACCGCGGTGTTGTTCCCGTCCAGAGCCTTCAGAAAGAGATAGCCGGCCTGCGTGGCGTTCTTGCCGGCGAGCGCGCCCGTCACCGTGGCCGGCGACACATAGTCGCTGTGCAGCGTGCCGTCGGCCTCTACGCGACCCTGTGCCGAAATCAGATAGCTCGCGCCGTTCGCAGTGAGATTCAGGCTAGTGAGGAAAGTACGCGCGCCAAAATCGATCGATAGAGACGGACTGCTGATCTGCGCCTGGGTCGCAGCGCCCGTTGCGGCATTCATCACATAGGCACTGGACGCCTGCAGACCAAATGTGACGCTGCCATACGTGGGCATCACCATGTCGGTCTGCGGGGTGCGTGTCATCGCGAACGGTGTAAAGGCACCGACCCAATCGCCGCCCTTCTGGAGCAGGTCGGTCAGGCTCGTTTCGGCCGCGGCGGAAGCAAGCGGCGCAAAGCGCCCCCAGAAAATCTGCTGGGACTCGGGCGGTTCAACAACAGCTGGCGCGGCTGGCGGTGCGACAGACGGGGGCGCCGGCGCGAGTTGCGGCTGGGAAGGGGGTGTCAACGGAAAGTTCAGTTCTGCCGGGGCAACGCCGGGATTGACCGGCGGCTGCGTGGTCGCCGCGCGCGCGCTGTTTTCTTCGCTCTTCAGTGCAGCGGCCGCCCGGTCCGGCATCAGCCCCGGGAGTGCCGAATCGACCACGACAGGGCGAGCGCTGCCGCGATACACCTGCAGCACGGCGTTGCGCTGCCCGGCAAACAGTTGTGCCGCGGACGGACCCTCGCACGGGCCAGCCCCCGTTTCTGCGCAACCCGCGCCGAGCGGCGTCATTACGATCCCGCCGCTACGCACGTCCGCGCGGGTGACGTTGGCGTCGGTAAACACGGTGAAATCGGTGCCTCGCACACCGAGCGCGGCAACCGGCGTATTCATCCGGTAGTGGTCGCGGGCCGCCTGTGCGCCCGTGCCGGATATCTCGCGCACCACGCCTTTGTGCAGCGACAGCTTGATCACGGTTTTATGCGGATCCGCGGGGTCGTATTGATACCGGTCGAACGTGAGCGACGAATCCGGCCGCACGCTGATGAAGCCGTGATCGACCGTGGTGATATACACGTACCCGTCTGCGCCCGTCTCGATCGTATCGCCCTCTGCAATGGCGGCGCCCCGGGCAAGGGACGCGCAACGGGTCTGCGCGTGCTGCGCACACGCCTGGCCGATCACGACGACTGCATTGCCCAGCATCGCAGGCTCCGCGTGTGCGGCACCCTGCAGCAAAACAGCAGCGCCTGCAACGAATTGCAGTGCGACTGTTTTCGGCCCCCGTGTGATGCGTTTATGCATTGATTTTTTCCCGATATCCGCCATGCAGTGCGGTCGGCGCAATGATCGACCAAATTTTGTCTGCAAGATGTGACGGTCGTCACAGATATCCATGCAAAGTGCGCCTATTGTCTGTCTGGATTAAAGCCGGGGAAAAGCAATCAAGAGATGTCGACAGAAGATGGAACGATAAACAATGGCCCGTTGAAGGCAACCGACCTCCTGAAACAACAGAAACTGCTGCGCAATGTAGCAGACGATGTCATTGAAGAGACCAGCCGCCATATCCGCTATCGCCGCTTCAGCAAACGGGAATTCGTCGTCCACAAGGGCGATGCCGGCGCGTCCCTGCTGATGTTGATGTCCGGCCGTCTACAGGTGATCGCGCTTTCGGAAGATGGCCGGGAGGTCGGACTGAATTTTGTGGAGCCGGGTGACTACTTCGGCGAGCTGTCGATTATCGACGGCGGCCCACGCTCGGCTTCGATCATTGC
The DNA here is from genome assembly GCF_040812055.1 of Paraburkholderia suaedae. Lineage (NCBI taxonomy): Bacteria > Pseudomonadati > Pseudomonadota > Betaproteobacteria > Burkholderiales > Burkholderiaceae > Paraburkholderia > Paraburkholderia suaedae. Next base: position 31,286 of record NZ_JBFOAH010000011.1, read on the forward strand.
GACGACCGAATCGGTCGTGGGGTTCTTGCCTAAGCCTCAGGCACAGGAACTGTTTTACCGCAACCCGGCTGTTGTGGAGGCGCTTTTGCAACGGTTATGCCGCACCATCCGGCAAGCCTCGAACTACCGGTCGATGCTCGGTCTCACTCGCGCGTATTCGAGGGTCTATTCGGTGTTGGAAGCGTCGATGCGAAAGAGCGCCGGAGATCTGCTGACCATCGAGAATCTGCCAAACCAGCAGGCCATAGCGATCATGGCGAACGTGAGCCGGGAAACGGTATCGCGGGCCATCCGCTCGCTTATCGATGGGCAGGTGGTCGAGCGCGACTATCGACGCCTGATCGTGCGCAATGCCGCCATGCTCGCCAAGCTCGCTAGGGGAGAGGCGGAACTGCAACTGCGTGCGAAAGCGATGGGTGGGCGCGCGGATGTGGAGCCGCCGCCCATATCGTGAAAGTCTGGGCACCCGCCGCCGGCGACTGCGTACCCTGCATGCCAGTGCATCGGGCCAACGTGTCGGGAGTCGTTTCACGGTCGAGTCTTCAAGGTTGCGGTTGGCTTTAACGCCGTCGCTCCTATAATTCGGTATGCTTAGCATTATTGTCTGATCTCTTCGGCCGACCTGATGGTCGGCACGGTGCATAGCCGTCACCGCTGCCAAGCGGACACGCGCGCTTTTCCCCTTGCGCCACTTTTTTCTCCCCGCGCAGTACCATGCACACTGCTTCGTGCGCGAAACGCCGGCCAGCGTGCAACCCGCCTGTGCTGCGAATGAGTGAGCCTGAATTGGCCGCACGCGCAATCCATCACCTTGTGCAGGATGCGCCGCCATGCATATAGAACCGTTTCAAATTGCCATTCCCGAGCATGCCATCGACGATCTGCGTCGTCGTATTCGTGCGACCCGCTGGGCGCCGCTCACGCCGTCGCCCGCATGGCAGCAGGGCGCGGACGGCGCGTGGCTGCGCGAACTCGCCACCTACTGGGCGGATCGTTTCGACTGGCGGGCGGCCGAGCGCAAGCTCAACCAGCAGCCGCAGTCCATGGCCGACATCGACGGTCAGCGGGTGCACTTCGTGCATCGGCGCGGCGAGGGCAATGCGCCGTTTGCGCTCGTTATCACCCACGGCTGGCCCGGCTCGTTCTTCGAGTTTCAGGGGCTGCTCGATCAGCTCTGCCACCCGGCCGCGTTCGGCGGCGATCCCGCCGATGCGTTCGACGTCGTCGTTCCGTCTCTGCCTGGCTTCGCGTTTTCACCGGCGCCCACGCGGCCCGGCACGTCCGCGTTCCAGGTGGCGGACTTGTGGGTCTCGCTGATGCGCGGCCTCGGCTACCAACGCTTCGGCGCGCAGGGCGGCGATCTCGGTGCGGGCGTCTCCGTTGCGCTCGCCGGCCGCCACCCGCACGCGGTCGCCGGTATTCATCTGAACTTCTTGCCCGGCAGCTATGAGCCCGCGATCGGCGCGGACCAACAACCGCTCACACCAGCGGAAGAGCAGTTCCTGCGCGACAAGAGCGACTGGGCCGCACTCGAAGGCGGCTATGCACACATGCACACTACCAAGCCGCAGACCGTCGCGGCGTCGCTCAATGATTCGCCGATGGGACTGGCTGCGTGGATCGGCGAAAAGTTTCGTGCGTGGAGCGACTGCGACGGCGACGTCGAGCGGGTGTTCTCCAAAGATGAACTCCTCACCAACATTTCGCTGTATTGGCACACCCAGAGTATCGGTTCGTCGATGCAGATGTATTGGGAAAACCGCTTGCAGCCCATGCGTTTTGCAAACGGCCAGCGTGTCGCGCCGCCGGTGGGCTTCGCGCACTTTCCGAAGGAGCTGAGTCATCCGCCGCGTAGCTGGCTCGAAAGAACCTTCGACGTGACCCAATGGACGGACATGCCCAGCGGCGGACATTTCGCGGCGATGGAGAAGCCCGGCTTGCTCGCCGCCGAGATACGCCGGTTCTTCAGGCCGCTCCGGCAGGAGGTGCACGCGTGAAGAACAAGCCACCTTGCCGGATTGCCGTATCGTATGAGATCACGGGTATGTTCCCGGATCGAGGGTACGTATGGCACTTTCGTCGATAGCCGGTGAACGGCGCGCCAGCCGACGCCGCTTTTTGCGCACTGCGGGCAGCGCCGCGATGGGCGTGCCGCTCTCGCTTGCGCTGACGCGCATCGCAGCGGCGCAAACGCCGGCTCGCGGTCAATCGCAATCACGCATCGCGCGGCGCGTGATCCCGTCGACCGGGGAGCGCTTGCCGGTGGTGGGCTGCGGCACCTGGCGGACCTTCGATGTCGACAACGATCGCGCCGCGCGCGCCCAACTCGCCGAGGTGCTGCGCATTCTGTTCGAAGCGGGCGGTTCGGTGATCGACTCGTCGCCGATGTATGGATCGTCGGAAGCGGTCGCCGGGGCGTTGCTCACGCAACTCGACGCGCATGCACAAGCTTTCGTCGCGACCAAGGTATGGACTGAAGGGCGCGATGCGGGCATCGCGCAGATGGAACAATCATTACGCCGCTTCCAGCAAGCGCGCATCGATCTGATGCAGGTTCACAACCTGCTCGACTGGCGCACTCAGTTGACCACGCTGCGGGACTGGAAGGCACGCGGCCGGATTCGCTACATCGGCATCACGCATTACACGTCCAGCGCATTCGACGAAGTCGCCTCCGTCATGCGCAGCCAAAAGCCCGACTTCGTGCAGATCAACTACGCCGCCGATGATCGCGCGGCGGAAGCGCGGATTCTGCCGCTCGCCGCGGACCTGGGGATTGGCGTGATCGTCAATCAGCCGTTCGGCGGCGGCGGTCTGCTCACTCGGGTCGGCAAATGGCCGTTGCCCGCGTGGGCAGCCGAAATCGGCTGCACGAGTTGGGCGCAGGTGCTGCTCAAGTTCGTCCTCGCGCATCCGGCGGTGACGGTGGTGATTCCCGGCACAGGCCGTCCACAATACATGGCCGACAACGTGCGGGCGGGCTTCGGCGCGCTGCCCGATGAGGCGCTGCGCGCGCGCATCGTCGCCGCGGTGAATGCCTAGCGATGTGCCCGGCGCTGCAAGGATGTCCGCGCGAGGCGGCAACGAAACCGATTGTCCAATGAAGCGTAGGGCGTTTGCGTTCGCCTATCGAATGGCCGCGCTTCACATTGCATCATTTCAACAAAGCTTGAAATGTTCCGGCGGATGATTTATGGTTCCGGTCATGGACTCAAACCTCGTCGTACGCGCGTTGAGCGCGCTCGCCCATGAATCGCGGCTCGCGATCTTCCGCTTGCTGATCGTGGCCGGCCCGGACGGTATGGCTGCGGGTGAAATCGCCCAACACCTCGGGCTTTCGCCTTCCAGCCTGTCGTTCCACCTGAAAGATCTGTCGCACGCGGACCTCGTGAAGTCGCGACAGGACGGACGTTTCGTCATTTACACAGCGAACTTCGACGCCATGACGGGCCTGATTGCCTTCCTGACGGAGAACTGCTGTGCGGGTGCGCGCTGTGCCGCGAGTCAAATCCCAAGCTGCTGCGCAGACCGACCATGAAACGCACGCACATGTCGCCATTGACTACGTGGACAACCAGGAAATCAAATGAGCAGTACTGAAAACGCGATCGTCGGCGCACGGCCGGCGATCGGATTCTTCGAGCGTTATCTGACGGTGTGGGTCGCGCTTTGCATCGTGGGCGGCATCGTGGCCGGGCAGCGACTTCCGCAGCTCTTCCAGACAATCGGCCGCATGGAAGTGGCACATGTGAATCTTCCTGTCGGCGTGCTGATCTGGGTGATGATCATTCCGATGCTGATCAAGATAGACTTTGCCGCGATGACCCAGGTCAAGAGCCAGTGGCGCGGCATCGGCGTCACGCTGTTCGTGAACTGGTTTGTGAAACCCTTTTCGATGGCGCTGCTGGGCTGGATTTTCATCCGCCACGTCTTTGCATCATGGCTTCCGGCCGACCAGATCGACAGCTATATCGCCGGCCTGATTCTGCTCGCTGCTGCGCCCTGCACGGCGATGGTGTTCGTGTGGTCGCAGCTGTGCAAAGGCGATCCGTATTTCACGCTATCGCAAGTCGCGCTGAACGACTCGATCATGATCGTCGCCTTTGCACCGCTTGTCGCGTTGCTGCTCGGCCTCTCGGCAATTACGGTGCCATGGGATACGTTGATTATTTCGGTGGGGCTCTATATCGTCATTCCCGTCATTCTTGCGCAATTGCTGCGCCGGCATTTGCTCGCGCGTGGCGATGCACACTTCCGGCAAACGGTCGCACGCCTCGCTCCGTATTCGATCAATGCGCTGCTCGCGACACTGGTTCTGCTGTTCGCCTTTCAGGGGCAGGCGATTGTGCGGGAGCCGCTCGTTATCGCCATGCTCGCGGTGCCGATCCTGATTCAAGTGTTTTTCAATTCGGGGCTCGCGTACCTGCTGAACCGGCGGCTGGGCGTTGCGCATTGTGTTGCTGGCCCGTCCAGTCTGATCGGTGCCAGCAATTTCTTCGAGCTGGCAGTCGCCACGGCAATCAGCCTGTTCGGCTTCCATTCCGGTGCAGCGCTCGCCACCGTGGTAGGCGTGCTGATCGAAGTGCCGGTGATGCTGATCGTGGTCGGCATCGTCAACCGCTCGCAGCGCTGGTATGAAACGAAACACGGCATCAAGGGGCAACCGTTATGAGCGTCACCATTTATCACAACCCCGCTTGCGGCACCTCGCGCAACACGCTGGCAATGATCCGCAATGCGGGGATCGAGCCGGAGATCATCGAATACCTGAGCACACCGCCCGACCGCGAGACTCTGAGGGACCTGATCGCCCGCGCCGGATTGACGGTACGGGCCGCACTGCGTGAAAAGGGCACACCGTACGCGGAACTCGGTCTAGCCGATACATCGCTGAGCGATGAGCAGTTGCTCGATGCGGTGGTGAAACATCCAATCCTGTTGAATCGTCCGTTCGTCGTCACGCCGCTTGGCGTGCGCCTGTGCCGGCCGTCGGAACTGGTGCTCGACATTCTGCCCGCGGGGCAGAAGAGTTCGTTCACGAAAGAGGACGGCGAACAGGTCGTCGATAGGGAAGGAAGGAGACTGCTCTGATGACGCAGGACACGCCCAACGTCAGCGCCCCGCATCTCGACATACCCGATGTGCACAAGCTCGAACCGCGCACGGTGTCGCAGCACGCTCCGCGAATCCTGCTGCTGTTCGGCTCATTGCGCGCCACCTCGTATAGCCGGCTCTTGACGCTGGAAGCCGAACGCATCCTGCGCCATTTCGGCGCGCAAACACGGGTCTTCGATCCGCACGGCTTGCCGCTCGTGGACAGTGTGCCGGCCGGTCATCCGAAGGTAGTCGAATTGCGCAGACTCTCGGAATGGTCGGAAGGACAGGTATGGTGCAGCCCGGAGCGTCACGGGACTTTGACAGCGGTATTCAAGAACCAGATCGACTGGCTGCCGCTGGAGAGCGGTGGCGTACGCCCCACGCAAGGCCGCACGCTCGCGGTGATGCAGGTGTGCGGCGGCTCGCAATCGTTCAACGCGGTGAACGCGCTGCGCATTCTCGGCCGGTGGATGCGCATGGTGACCATTCCAAATCAGTCTTCGGTGGCGAAAGCCTGGCAAGAGTTCGATACTAATGGCCGGATGAAACCGTCGGCATACTACGATCGCGTGGTCGACGTAATGGAAGAGCTATACAAGTTTACGCTGCTGGTGCGCGACCGCTCGGACTACTTGACCGATCGCTACAGTGAGCGCAAGGAAGCGCACCCCGAGCTTGCGACCACACTGGCGACCGCCGCGATGAACCCCGAAGCGATGATCGCCAATGCAGACACTGACGATAGCGAAACGGAGTGACGGCGACAGCGGCCCCGGCATTGTCGCGACCTGGGCGCCCGCCGTTGCGCAGCTCGTCTCCTGGGGATCGATTTACTACGCGTTTTCGCTGTTTGTCGTGCCGATGGAAAGCGCAATGGGATGGCTTGTGTCGCTGATTTCGGCTGTTGCGTTCGTCGTTGCAGTCCGTCTCGCCTCCAGACGGAAGTTCAGCGAGCATCAAGTCAATGTCCGGTGAACATGGTGCCATGCAGATAAGAACAGCCAACGCGGCCGAACTGAGCGATATGCGAACGCTATTAGCCGCGAATGGCTTGCCCGTGGAAGACATTTGCACAACGCTAATCGAAGGATTCCTGATTATTCGAGGCGCACGCGGAACGATCGTCGGAAGTGGCGGACTGCAGCACCTTGGCTCGAGCGTGCTGTTGCGATCGCTCGCCGTCACCCGGGAATTACGCGGTACAGGTCTCGCGCGGCGGCTGGTCGCACGACTCGAAGACGACGCCCGGGCACTCGGCTACGAGGAACTCTGGCTGCTCACCACGACTGCGGAACGCTTTTTCGCAGTAGCGGGCTATGAGCGGGCCAGCCGCGACGACGTGCCCGCCGAGGTGCGCTCATGCACGCAGTTCGCGGTTCTATGTCCATCCACGGCCATCTGCATGCGAAAGCGTCTGCTGCCGGCGCATTGCCCGTCTGCCGTCGAACGGCCGGCATCGAGCTGATTTCGCCATTGCCGATGACTGCCATAAGTCGTGTCCGGCACAGCGTGTCGGTCGCTCAATTTTTCTCGAAGCGGTCAAGTTTGCATTTGGCTTGCACCCACAACCGCTACCCAGCCCATCATTCAAAAAAAGAACGCCCTCGGGAATAAAACGCCGTAACCCGCAGTCATGCCTCGTGAACCGAGTCGCAAACGCCGCCGGACTACCCCGGCGTGCACGCGAATTCTTATCGCGAGGTCACCATGTCGTCACATCATTCATTCGATCCGGCGCGTCGCGGCGCGCTCAAATGCCTTGCGTACGGCGGGCTGGGCACCGTTTTCGTGCTGGCGGGCGGCGTACTGACGCCGGTGGAACTGGCGGTCGCGGCCGACGCGAAAACATCCGCGGCAACCGTGGGCGTGCCGCTTTTCCTGCAGATCAGCGACACGCATATCGGCTTCAACAAGGAAGCCAACCCGGACGTGGCGGGCACGCTGAAACAGACCATCGACTTCGTCAACGCGATGCCGGTCAAGCCCGCGCTGACCATCCATACCGGCGATATCACGCATTTGTCGAAGCCGGCCGAGTTCGATCTTGCCGCGCAGTTGATGTCCGGTCTGAAGATCACCGAACTGCATACCGTGCCCGGCGAACATGATGTGACCGACGGCCCCGGCACCGAGTACTTCAGCCGCTTCGGCCAGGCGTCGGACAATCGGGGCTATTACAGCTTCGACCATCAGGGCGTGCACTTCGTCGGCCTCGTCAACGTCATGCATTTCAAGCCGAACGGCCTGGGCGGCCTCGGCGACGAACAAATCGCGTGGCTCGAAAACGATCTCAAGGGACGCTCGTCGAGCACGCCGATCGTGGTCTTCGCGCACATGCCGATGTGGACCATCTACGAGCCGTGGGGCTGGGGCACCGGCGACTCCGGCCAGGCGCTCAGTCACCTCAGGCGCTTCGGGTCGGTGACGGTGCTCAACGGGCACATTCATCAGATCGTGTCGAAAGTGGAGGGCAACATCACGTTCCACACCGCACGCTCGACGGCGTATCCGCAGCCGACAGCCGGCATTGGCGAGGGCCCCGGCCCGCTGAAAGTGGCAAGCGACCAGCTGCCGAAAATGCTCGGCGTCACCAGTGTCAGCATCGCGCGTCATCCGTTGAAGGCGACACTCGCCGATGTGACGCTGGTCTGAATTCAGCCTCATTTCACGCATTCGACTTTCAGGAGATTAGTTATGCAAACTATACGCACTGGCCGCCTGCTTTCGCTTTTGCTCGCCGGCTCGATAGTGATCGCCGCGTCGGCGGCGCTCTGCGTGGCGCGCGCCGAAACGTCCAGCGCTGTCATCATCAAGAACTTCATGTTTTCGCCGATGGCGCTCACCGTCAAGGCGGGCTCGACCGTGACCTGGAAGAATCTGGACGGCGAGCCGCACACGGTCGTCAACGACGCCGGCCTGTTCCGTTCCGCCGCGCTCGACCAGAACGATTCGTATCAGTACAAGTTCGACAAGCCGGGCGTCTACAACGTGTTTTGCGGCATCCATCCGAACATGAAGGAGACGATCACCGTCCAGTGAGCAGAGCACTGCGCCGCACAGGACCCAAGCCGGCGCTCACGCGGTATGCAGTTCGCTCAGGCGGCAAAGCAAAATGCCGTAGCCGCTCAGGTGGTCCAGGTACATGCTCGTGAAAACGTTGGACGCGGGCAGATCTTCGATGATGTGGCGCAACGGTTCCCTATGCAGCGGCGGCGCCGGCAACGGCGGCCGTTCGATCCGCGGACCGGCCGTCGCCGAAGATCACCACCGGCCGCAGCAACGCGCCGAGCCACAGATGCGGCGCGGTCAGCCAGATCAGCAGCGTGCCCCGCGGCATGGCGACGACGTTGGACAGGACACGCTTGTAGAAATAGCTTGTTGCCGCCGAAATCGAGCTTCCCAGCGCCAACGTCAACATCGCCGAGCCGGCCAGCGATACGGCCGCGTCCGGAAACCCGAGCACGGAGGGGAGAGCGAAACGGATCCATAGGCCGGTGCGAGCTTCGTGTACTTTGCGGTTCGGATAACGAAAAGCGCGCCACAGCGCGGCGAACTGGCGTGAGGGGTTTGTGGGTGTAAGCGTTGGGCATGTCTTTCGTAATGGCCGATGACGAAAAGCGGCTCTCGTCGGCACGACGACCCGACAGCACCGGTGCGCACACGGTCTTTGGAGAATCGGCACAGTGGCAGGTGTGCAGAACGGGACGTCACGCCGAACGGCTTCCCGGCGATGGCCGCAAAAGCGCATCGCGTCGGCCCCGAGCGCAGAGCCGGGGTGGGCGCGGTTGTTGCGGATTGCAGGGCGAGAGCGCGGCGCATGACGTGTAGTCGCCCTGGCGGCGCGAGGCGCAGCCGGTGGCACGGCTTGCGGCGCGGCCGCGGTTGAATAATTTACCGGTTCTCCGGGCAAACCCTGCGTTGCGCGGCGCGCACATCGCGTGTTGTCGTCCGGGGAGGCGCGAGTTACATTCATCGAGCGGCACATGCATCGAGCTTGCGATGTCATGTGATCGACGTCTGATGCAGGCAGGATTGGCCTTGCAGTGGGCCAGGCAGACAGACTTGGGACGTATTTCGGAGCTATTGCGATGGCCAACCATTCCGACTTCCCTTACTCAAAGGCGGCCGGCCGGGAGGCCGAGTTCGAAGACGGCGACCTGCATCGAGCGGATGCGTCGCAGCCACGCTTTGGCCGTCTCGCGCTTTGCACGGCGGCTGCCGCGGCGCTTGCCTGCGGCGTGCTCGGAACGGTGGCTTACAGTGTCTGGTTCAATCGCGATCAGCAGGCGTATGCCGAGGCCATCGCTACGGCGCGGCAGGCGCTGCGCGTTCGCGGGCCGGAGGCAACCGGCGAGTCCCGGCGGCAGCGCGCGCCGCAAGCCGTGATGGCGGCCACCGGACAAGCGCCGGCCGGCGCAGCTACGGATGCGTCCGCGAGGGCCACAGCAGCAGCCATGACGGGCGCGCCCGCAATCATGGCGCAGGACGGCGCAGTCACCGCGAACCCATTGACCACTACAGCGCCAACCACAGCGACGACCACAGCGACGACCACAGCGCCAACCACAGCGCCAACCACAGCGCCAACCACAGCGCCAACGACCACAGCGCCAATCGAACCAGGCGTCACTTGGCAGGCTGGCGCAGAGCGCGGCAAGCAGGCGGTCTGGTCGGGTGAGATTTCGCGACCCCCGACGGCGACTGTCACCGCGCTCGCCGACACAGCGCCCGCCGACCCGGCACTCGCCGACAACATCCGCCCGGCCCCGGCAACGCCACCGACACCCGCACCTTCTCCTCGTCGCAATATCCGGCGCGCAACCAGCGCCGATTCCGCCGCGCAGCCGACGACCGCCAGCAGAAGCGCAAAAGAGGCACGGATCGCGCAACGTGAGCGCAATGGCTCGGCGGCCAACGCGGCGAGGCACGAGAGCAGTCTGCTCGCGCGGATGGGTGAGTTCTTCCGACGCGTAAGCTATCGGCAACATGACAGTCGACGTCAGCAACAAGACTTCTACTCGCACCCCTGAACCGCGACGGACCCGGCGGATGGAGAGCAAATCCCTGCTGGCGATGCGCTTAAGGCCAGGTCCGGCAACTATTGCCGTCGCGTCGATGCTGTGTCTGCTGCTCGGCCTGCTGTACCTGGCGATCCAGATCAGGACCGTCTTTTCCGACCAGCTCAAACAGGAATACGCGAGCCTGGTTCTCGACGCCGCCGCGCGCGCCGAGAGCGCGCGTGAACGGCTCGGCGCCTGGCCACACATGCCCCAAGGCAATGCGGCGCACGCGCAGGACTACCAGCGCGCTCGCGACGAGTTCACACAGCGCCTCGTGTCGCTCGCCGCTCTGGTGAACGCGAGCCCGGCCCCGGCGCCGCATTTTGCGCCCGCTATGCTGATGCCCGATGCGAGCCTCGCCGAGGCCGACGCAATGCTCGCCGACGTCTCCACCTACTGGCGCGCGCAGCGCGACGCCGACAGCGCCGACGTGCGCGTGCGGATCACGCATGTCGCACGCACGCTGATCGCGCTGGCGGCGCTGCTGTTCTGCATGCTGATCACGGCGCTCGGCATGTACGCGAGGCGCAGTCGGCTGCTCGCTGGACAGTCGCACGAATTCGAGCACGCGTCGCTGCACGATTCGCTGACCGGCTTGCCGAACCGGCGCAAGCTCCTCGCCGCGCTCGAGCAGGCCGCGGCGAGTGCGCTCGCCGCTACGCCGGCTCGCAGCATAGCGGTGCTGTATGTCGATCTGGACGGCTTCAAGCAGGTCAACGATTCGCTCGGTCATCATGTGGGCGACGAATTCCTGATGGCGGTCGCCATCTGTTTTCGCGAATCCATGCGCGAGGCGGAACTGGTGGCGCGCATCGGCGGCGACGAATTCGCCGTGCTGGTGAGCGCCTATGCGAGTCGCGCGCACCTTGCCGAAATCGCGCGGCGGCTGATTGCGTGCGTGGTGCACATCGACGAGCAGATCGGGCTCGGCCACGTGCGCGCCAGCATCGGCATTGCGTGCTTTCCCGAGCCCGTCGACGACTACCGGCGCCTCGTCGTCGCCGCCGACGAGGCGATGTATCACGTCAAGCGCAGCGGCAAAAACGGCTTTGCGTTCGTCGCGCCGGCGAAACGGCCGACGGTTTCATGACCTCCACGACGTGGACGTTGGCTGCCGCACCGGCGGTGTGGTGGCTGGCAGGGTTGCCGCGCGGCGCGCGCAATCGCCGATGATCTGGCGACGCCGGTCATCGGTCGTGCCTTTCCATTCGCGGATTTCTTCCCGGGTACGCAGGCAGCCTACGCAAAAACCCGATTGGCCGTCGATTCTGCAAACGTCGATACACGGTGATTGAATTGCCATGTCTGGATCATGAGTTGCGGTGAAATGACCTTCGACGGCAGCGTGCGAAAACCGGCGAATCGCTGCGGCGAAGCGCGCAGGCCGTGAGGTTGCTGCCCGCGCAGGGCCGGCGAGTATATCCGAGCCGCGCTTCGAACGGGATGCCCGTTTCGAGCAGCATCCAGGGAACCGCCATGCTCGCCGCGCCCGACGAGTAATAAAAGAACGTAGGACATGCATCGGCTCCGGTGTCGAGCGAATTTGCCGGCCTCGTGGGCCAGTCAGAAAGCAGAAAGGGGCTGTCGCCACGAGCCGACAGCCCCTTCAGGTACTAAGACCACCCACACAACTTGAGTTGCAACGCTCAGTGCACCGATGCGTGCGAGCGCTCGACCGTTCGCGGCTGCGTCACCGCGCTCACCAGGATGAACACGACCACGTTCACCGCCAGCGCGAGCAGACCGATGTTCACGTCCTTCAACGCATCGGGCAGGAACGGCATCAACTGGCCGATGGTCCAGTGCAGCGTGGTCGTGAGCGTGACCACCGCGACGCCGGCCACGATGCCGCAGAATGCGCCCTGCTTGGTGGCTCTGTTGCGCGGAAAGAGGCTGCAGATCACCGCGGGGAACAACTGCGTCACGAAGCTATAGCCCATCAGCAGCAATGCGACGATCGTCTCGCCGCCGCGCAGCGTGAAGCCCACCGCCACCAGCGCGACGATCGGCACCAGCACGCGCGCGAGCGTGCCCACCGACGCATCCGACGCGCCGCGGTTCACCATGCCGCGATACACGTCGTTGGCGAGCAGCGTGGAGGCGGACGTGAGGATCATCGAGCCCGGCACCAGCGCGGTCAGAATGCCGGCCGCGCCGATCACGCCGACGAACCACGGGTCGAAGGTCTGCAACGACAGGCGGAACAGCGACAGGTCGATGTCGGGTCCCTTCAGGCCCGGCACGCGCAGCGTCGCTGCAAAGCCGACGAAGAACACGAACAGCAGGATCAGCTGATACAGCGGCAGCACGATCGCATTGCGGCGGAAGATGCGCTCGTCCCTGGCGGTGAAGATCGAGCCGAACGTGTGCGGCCACATGAAAAAGCCCAGCGCCGTCAGCAGCACGGTCGACTGGAACCACGTCACGCTCGAGCCGCGCGCCGGGAATGCGAGGAAGCCCGGGCGGGCGGCGTCGATGGTGCGGAACATCTCGCCAAGGCTGCCGTAGTAGTGCAGCGGCAGATAGATGCCGAGGAACAGCACGATCGCGAGGATCAGCAGGTCCTTCACCACCGAATTCCACGCGGACCCGCGTACCCCGGAGGCGATCACGTAAGCCGTCACCACGAACGCGCCGATCCATATGGCCGCCGTCGACGAAATCGCGCCATACGACGCGGTCGCGACGATGATGCCAAGCCCCTTGAGTTGCAGCACGAGGTAGGGGATCAGTGCCGTGACGCCGACCAGCGCAACCAGCGTGCCGAGCGCCGGGCTATCGTATTTGCGCGAGAAGAAGTGCGGCTGCGAGACGAGGCGGTGTTGCTTCGCGTAACGCCAGATGGGCGGCAGCATCCAGTACGACAGGATGTACGCGAGCGAGCCGTACGCGAGGATGTAGTAGACCGGCGCACCCTTGCCGTAGGCGAAGCCGCTGCCGCCGAGGAAGGTGAAGGTCGTGTAGATCTCGCCGGCCATCAGCAGGAACACGAAGGCGGTGCCGAAACTGCGGCCGCCCACGGTCCACTGTTCGAGGTTCATGTCGTGGCCGCGCCGCGCCCGCACACCGAGAAAGAGGGCGAACAGCGTGACGGCCGCAATGATCACGAGTGCGCTCATGAACGGACCTCCTCGCTATCGGCGATGAAATTGCGGTTGGCCGGGTCGAGGCGGTAGACGATCGCCATGATGATCGAAGTCAGCACCACCCACATGACGATCCAGGCCAGCACCAACGGCATGCCGAGCATCAGCGGCTCGACCCGATTCACAAAGGGTACGCCGAGCAGAATACCGATGAACGGCAGCGCGGCGAGTGCACGAAGCAACATAGGGGCAACTCCTCGAACGGTTAGGTACGTCTCGTAGAAAGCGCAGCTTCTTCAAAGACTGTATGCCTGTTAGTTTGCTTACGTAAAGAGGGTCAAAAAAGTGTAGGCTTTTCGAAAGTTGCGCACGCATCGTTCCGAGCAGCGCTTGCTGCGCTGCAACGCGGTGCCCGCAACGCGGCGCGCCGATGCACGCGCCCGCGCGCGGCTTTTTGCGGGCTTTGCCTGGCGCGCCGCGATATGATCTGCACGGGGTAGGGCGAGCATCGTCCCGAGCACGCGAAGCGGCTCGGTTTCATCAACATGGGTGGGCGTCCCCGGCAGGCCGACTGAGCGTCGCGCCAGCTGCGCCGCCGCCCGATACGGATCGCATATGGTCGCCAGTCTGATCTCGGACATTCTGTTTGGCTTCACCGGGCTGATCAGCATCATCAACCCGATCGGCATTGCTTTCGTCTTCCTCGACCGGACCGCGGCATTGACCACCGGGGAACGCACGGCGCTCGCGAGGAAAATCGCCGTCAACGTGGTCTGTGTGCTGCTGGTGGCTTTCTTTATCGGCGCGCCGATCCTGCATTTCTTCGGCATTTCCCTGGAGGCGCTGCGCATCGGCGGCGGGCTCGCGGTCGCGGTGGGCGGCTGGCAAATGCTCAACGCACCCGACACGCAGCCGGCCGATCCGCAGAGCGTCAAGCGCGTCGATGCGGACAATGCGGTATCGAAAGCGTTCTTCCCGCTCACCATTCCGTTGACCACCGGACCGGGCTCCATCGCGACCGCGATTGCGCTGACCGCGAACCGCACGCACAAGCTGTCGGAGTTCGTGCTCTCGAGCATCGCGTCGGTGGTGATTTCGTTCGCGGTGGCCGTCACCGTCTATCTGGTCTACAGCCGCGCGGTGATTTTCGCCCGCTACCTGGGCGTCGAAGGGACCAAGGTGGCGATGCGCGTCTCTTCGTTTTTGCTGCTGTGCATCGGCGTGCAGATCATGCTGACCGGCTTCTCCGAATTCCTGATCCCGATCGCGACGCTGCAGCCCGTGGTCAAATAGCCCGGCGGCCGGCGTTGCGCTGCGCCGGAGCGCTCGGCCGTGTCAAAGGAAAGCGGTTCATGTGCCGCTGGCCCGCATATTCCGGCAATCCGCTTCAGCACAGTTCAAGCTGTAACTGGCGTGAAGGGGGGGTATCGCAGTGGCGCCGGGGAGGGTCACGCCGTGACATATCGGAACGCTAGCGCGTCAGCAGCATCGAACTGAGCACCGAGAACACGGTCGACGGCAAATCGGCGAGGCGGCTGACCACCACGTTGTGCGGATAAAAGTCCTCGACCGCGTCGGTCAGCACGCCGATTCCTACCAGTTCGATGCCGCGCTTGCCGATCGCCGCGACGCGTTCACGCAGATCGCGGCGCAAGACTTGCGGATCGCCGTCGCCGGTCGACGGATAGCCGTCGGAAAACACCATCAGGATGCGCCGCGCGGCCTGATGATCGGCGAGCCGCGTCGCGGCCCACGCGAGCGCTTCGCCGTCCGGGTTCTCGTGACCACACTCGATCGCGGCGATCCCGCTCAGGTCGGCCGCGCCGAAGCGCTTGTACACCTTCAGATCGAGCCGCTCGACGAAGCGGTTATAGCGCTGCAAGTCCGCGCCGGCCGCGACTTGCCGCTCGTAAAGCCGCCGCATGGGCGCGGATTCGAGCGAGCAGTAGCCGAGCACTTCGCAATCAAACGAGAGCTGCGTGAGCGCATCGCACAGCGCCGCCGCGCACAGGCGCGCGAGCTCGATCTTGCGCCCCGCCATCGACCCGCTGCGGTCGATCAGCAGCGTTACGGCAACGTCGCGCCCTTTGGCTGCGCGCTGCGTGCGAAACGGCGTGCGGTAGCCGGGCGACGTGGCGAGCTTCGCCAGCGCGGTTCGGTCGATCTCGCCGCGCTCCTGCTCGCGGCGCCAGCGCACGCGCTCGTCGGCGCTGAGCGCGCGTTCGAGCTTGTCCTTCAGTTGCGCGGTGTCGGCGCGGGCTTGCACGCGCAGCGCGCGCCACGCGGCGCTGTCGCCCTTGCCCGTGAGATCGGCGAGCACGTCGAATTCGGTGGCGAGTGGAATCGACAGCAGGGCGCGAGTCGCGTGGGGTGCTGTCGCGCCGGCTTCGGTTGCGCTGCGGCCGGACGGCTGCTGCGAGTCGGCGAGCGACTGGCCCATGCCGAGCGCGTCGTCGGCCTGCGCGCCGCCGTTGCGCTCGGCGTTCGGCAAGGCCGAGCTGTCGTGATCGGGCAGTGCGGTGTCGTCATCGTCGCAAGGCGCGCAAGGCGCCGCGGCGCTCTGCGTGTCGATGTCCTCGACGGCAGCCGGGCTGAACGCCATGCTGTTCGCGTCGCCCATCGACAAGGCCCGCACGCGCGCCACCAGCGCGTGCGCCGCCGCAATGCTCCGCGCAGTCGAGCCGCTCGCGCGCGCCTCGTGCAGCAGATCTTGCGCGGCATGCAGCGCGGCCAATAGCGACGGGCTCGCTTCGCTGCGGGTCGGCAGTTCGTCCCACAGTGCGCGCTCCACCAGCCAGACCAGCCGCTCGCGCCAATGCAGCTTCGGCCAGCGTTGCCGCACGCGCTCGGCGGCGTGCTCGCGCAGCTTGCCGATGAACCAGCGCGCACCCGGGTATTCGTCGAGCAGTTGCGCGCATACGCGCCGGTCGTCGATCACTTGCGCGAGCGTCGCGGCCACGCCTGCGGGCAACGCATCGAGCTGCGCGAGCGACGCGTGCTTCGCGCGCGCTACCAGCAGGTCGAGATAGCCGATCAGTACATCGGGTTCGATGCCGCCGTTTAGCTCGTAGTCCGGAATCACGATGCGGCCCGGTTCGACACGTGGACCCTCGGGGCTGAACACGACGCTCACGCCGTATTGACCGGTCAGCACGCGGGCCACCTTGCCGAGCGTCGATTCGAATGCGAAGCCGCGCTTGTCGTGCGTTGCGTGGGCGGCGTTCATGCGCGGGTTCCTGGTGGAGTTGATTGGCGCATACGTCGGCGGATGACTGGGCGCAGGCGTTGCCGCGTTCGTTGGCGCGCTCGGCTCGGCCGGGTCGGGCGGCTGGTGTGGCTCGCGCGGCTTACGCGACTCACCCGGCTCGCGCGATTCACGCGGCTCACGCGGCTCACCCCGCTCACGCGGCTCGCGCGTCTCACCCTGCTCACCCGGCTTACCCTGCTCACGCGGCTCACCCTGCTCACCCGGCTCACCCGGCTCACCCGGCTCACCCGGCTCACCCGGCTCACCCGGCTCACCCGGCTCACCCGGCTCACGGGGCTCACCCGCCCGGCGCGATGTGATGGCGGACGATGCCGCGAATCAACGCGGCGTCCTCCGGGCTCACTTTTGCGTAGATCGCCGGCCCGGCGGCGCGCTCGGGGTCGCCGGTGCGCAGCATCAGCTCGGCCCAGTCGAGCAGGCGTCGGGTCGAAAACGCGCTCGACAGATCCTCGCGGGCAAATGCCGCGCGGCAGTCGGCGGCGATCGCGGCAAGCGTTGCCGCAAGCGTGCGCGTCATGTTCGGCGCCAGGGTTGCCATCAACACGTCGGCTTCTTCGGCAGGCGTCAGATAGTCGAGCAGGTACACGCGCCAGCGATCGAGAAACGCCTCGTTCATCAGATTGGCGCCCTGGTAGAGATGCCGGAACTGGCTCATCGCGCCGACCGCGTTTGCCGTAGCAAAGAGCCGGAACGATGGATGGGGCGCCACGATCTCGTTGCCTTTCTCCTTAAGCACGAGCCGGCCCTGCGGTTCCAGCACGGCGGTGAGGGCGGCGAGAATCGACGGCTCCGCAAAATCGATTTCATCGACGATCAGCCACAGCCCTTCGCGCATCGCCGTGGGCAGCACGCCGTCGACCCATAGCGTCTCGCCGCCCTTGACGGTCCAGAAGCCGACGAAATCGCCCACGGTGGTCTGCCCGTTCATGTTCGAGCGCAACACTGCGTGACGCGAGCGGGCCGCGACCTGTTCGATCAGACTGGTCTTGCCCGCGCCGGTGTGACCGATCAGCATCACGCGGCGATTTTCGACGATGTCTTCCACGATGTCGTTAAAGCGCGCCGCGAACAGATAGGCGGGGTTGACGCGCGGCACGAGCGCGCCGCCGCTGCCGCAGCGCATCTTGACGTGACCGATGCGCACCGTCTCGCCAGCGTCGTCATGAGGCTGCTGTCTTGCCGTCGCGGCCCGCGCTGCAACGCGCTGCAATTCCGGCATGAACGCCTGGCGTTCATGCCCGCCGGGCTCCCCCGCGGTGTCGCCGGCCTCGATCGCGAAGCCTTCGCGGCGCCATTTTTTCAGCTTTGCGCGCAGGTTCTCCGCGTCGACCACCAGATCGATATCCACCGTGCCCGCGCTCCCCGCGTCGTCGACGCCGTGTTCGAGGCGATAGGTCTCGGGCCGGTCAGCCACGCTGACGCGCCACCATTCCACGCCGGTGTTTGTCACGCGCCGATAGAGGCCCAGGTTTGCGTCGTCATGTTCGTCTTCGGTGAGTGCTGGCGCGTTCATGGCAAAAAGATGGAGGGTCGGTTAGTGGACTGCATGTCGATTTGCCTGAGCAAATTGCCGGCTATCTTATCTTCTGCAGCTTTCGATCTTCTAGACGACTCGCCATGCACGCCGCATCAAACCGGCATCCCGGCTGAATCTTCCCAACGAACAACAAGAAAGTCCCTACTGACTTAGCCTGAGAAGGCTAATTAAACTCTCAATCAAGAAAACCGACGTGCGCCGTGCTTGCACCGGTTCAAGCGGTCTATGGTTCGTATTCCTTATCAATAGCCCATAGCATCTTCAACGCGATAGAAAAAAGGACCCCATACAATGCAGAAAAACAAGCGTGACACCAGATGGAGCGGCGCCTTATCGCTGAAAGTAACGGGGCGTCGCATCGCTGTCGCCGGCTGTCGTTTGCTCCCCATTGCAGTCCTGGCGAGTGCGATGAGTTGGCACGCAGCGGCGCAGACACCGACACCGCCAGACGTGGCGGAGGCTGCCAAAGCGGCATCGTCGACAACCGTGCCGTTGCGATCCGCGTTGAAGATGAACACGCAGAATCTCGACCCGCAAACAACCCACGACCGCTTCATTATCCGGTACCGCAACGGCGCCGCAGAAGGCCGTTCTCCCGCAGCGGTCCAATCGAAACTTGATCGGCTCGCAAGTGCATTCCCGTCGAAGGCGCGCCATTCACGCCGTTTGGGTACGGGAGCAGACGTCGTCACCACGGCGCGCAAGCTCGACGCCCGCGAAGCCCGAGCGTTCATGCGCGCGATTGCGTCGGACCCGGATGTCGAATATGTCGAACCGGACCGGGAGATGTCGATACAGCTGGTTCCGAATGACCCCGAGTATGTCAGGCAATGGGCGCCGAAATCGGATCCGAATAGCCCGAGTATAGGAATACGTGCGGAAGGAGCATGGGACTACGCAAATGGAAATGGCGTTGTGATGTCGCTCGTCGATATGGGTGTGACCAAACACAGCGACCTGACCCCTAACGTGTTGCCCGGCTACGGTTTCATGGGCGACAGCTCCGGCGGAGACGGCAGCGAGCCAGGCATCACCGGAGAAAATTGTACGTCGGTGGTGTGGCACGGTACCCACGTCGCCGGCATCATGGGCGCAATGACCAATAACAGCAATGGTATAGCCGGCATTGCGCCAGGGGCCAGGATCGTGCCGGTAAGATCGATGGATGCGTGCGGCAGAGGCGCGATGTCGAATGTTGCCGAGGGCATCGTGTGGGCCGCCGGCGGCAGTGTCCCAGGCGCGCCCGTCAATCCTTATCCGGCTAAGGTCATCAATGTGAGCGTCAGCGTGGGCGGCACCTGCGACCGGACCTTGCAAAGCGCCATTGCTGACGCCACCAGTCGCGGTGCGATCGTTGTCGCAGCCGCAGGGAACGACAATAAAGATGTATCGAGTTCTGCGCCCGCCAACTGTCGCAATGTCATCAGCGTCGCCGGCACCAGTTTGGGCGGCCGGTATAACCAGTCGAACTATGGGCAGATGATCGACATTGCTGCGCCTGCCCAGGACATCTGGTCCACCTATAACAGCGGGACCAGGCAGCCGGCATCGGAGTCGTATTCCTACATGAGCGGTACGTCGATGGCGGCGCCGCACGTCACCGGGGTTGCTGCGCTCGTTCAGTCGATTGCGCCAAAGCCGCTGACCGTCGCGGAAATGCGTAATCTTCTTCAGCAGACTGTCCAACCTTTCGCCAAGGGGCAGCCGGATCAATACATTGGGCCGGGCATTCTCGATGCGAATGCGGCTGTCATCGCAGCCAAAGCGGGAAAGCTTCCTGTCGCGGCGGATTTCAATTGCTCACAAAGCCAGGATTCGATGCAGGTGACTTGCACCGACCTGTCTACCGCCAGAGGCGGGGTCCCAATCAGGACATGGGCGTGGAATCTCGGCATTGGCGCTGCCGATACCGTGAGCACCAAATCAATCAATCCGGTATGGAACTACGACCTGCCCGGCGTCTATACGATCAGCCTGACCGTGACCGACGGCAACGGGGTCGTGAGCAGGTACACGCGGCCATTCGAAGTCAAGGCGCCAGCATTCACGGATCTCACCAACGATTACGGTCCGGTGAGGTTTTCAATGACACCGGGCCAGACACTTTATTTCATGGTCACGATTCCGACTGGCCCGCGTTCGATGATGATGACGGGTCCGGACGGTAATCCTATTCGAGTCGGGTGGAAAGATTTGACGTATATCGTGACGCCGGACGGGGCGAGCGACACCGCCACTCTGTCTGTGCGATCCGGCTCTATCAACATGGTCGCTCCTGATTGCACGGCCACTATGGCGCAGCGCACGCCGGCCCAATGCACGATCCCATTGCCGGGTTCCGGCGGAAATTTCTACGCAATGGTCAAACCGTCCACGGCGATCAATGCATCGATCGTATTCAAAGCCACCAATTGGCAAACGTCGGATGTCTTGACTAACGGATATTGAGGCCGCGTGCCCCTCAGAACAGAGTACAGCTGCTAGTGCAAGTCGCGATCAATTATGCAGGATGACGAAGTAATCATAGATGCGCTGGTTGCACGAGCCGATATGCACTTTTCTTCACTGCATATGACTCGAGCGGCGGCATGTTATCGGAAGGTTCTGAGTGTGCGCCCGCGCGATGCGCATGCACTGCATCGCATGGGCCTCGTCTGTGTCCATTTGAACGATCTGGAGCAGGCACGCGCATACATAGACAGATCGCTGGAGGTCGCTCCTCACCGGGCCGATTGGTGGGAGCATGCGGGCCTGCTTGCTGCGCTGAATCATCAGTACGCATCTGCGGAAAGCTGTTATCTGCACGCGATCGGGCTGGCGGGTTATAGCGCGAGCTTGCACAGAAATCTCGCTGACTGCCTGCGGCGGTCGGGCCGTCCAGGAGAAGCGATCGTGCACTACGAGAAATCGCTTCACATGGAGCCGGAATCGGCGCATGTCAGTCGTGCGCTTGCCAGGATAAATACCGAGCTTGGCGACGTCGATAAGGCTGTCGACTATTGGATGCGCACCTGGCTTCTACAGCCGGCGGCGTCGAAAGAAGATCTCGACAGCATTGTGGCGATCACGATATCGGTCACGTCCCGGTGCTCGACAAAACGATCCGTGAAATTAGAACCCGCTTTTGCGACGATACGGCAGCCATCAAAGCCGTGGTGTACGTGCTGAATAAATGCCGCCGCTATGAAGAAGCGTTCGCAGCAGCGCAGCAGGGACTCGCTATCGACCCACATGATGCGGTCTTGTGTCAAAACGCGGCATGGGCGCTCAGGACCCTCGGGAGAGTCGCACAGTGTCGGGCCTACAGTGAAAAGGCCGCGTTGGCGTTGCCCGACAATCCGTTGGTGCAACACCAGTACTCGGGAGTGCTGCTGTGTCTTGGTGAATTCGAGGAAGGCTGGAGGCGACACAAGTCCTTTTACGAAATTCCGGAAAACCGCGTGGTAATGGCCTGGCCGGCTTTCCCCGAATGGAGGGGCGAGCCGGTCAACGGATGCCGCTTCTTGCTGGTGGGCGAACAGGGGCTTGGGGATCAGATACAGTTTCTTCGGTTTGCGCAGTGGCTAAGCTGGCGCGGCGCGAGCGTGGATGTGCTGGTTGACGCACCGGTCGCGGCGCTGGCGAAGACGATGCCTGCGGTACGGCACGTGTTCACCGCAATGCCGCCGGGGCCGTACCGTTACTGGTGTCACATGTTCAGCGTGCCGGAGCATATGAGACTGGAACTACCGATGCTTCCCGTCGTCATGCCGTACCTCGCTGCGCAGCCGAACAAAGTGCGCGATTGGCAGGCCAGCATTGAAGGCAGCTCAGCACTGCGGTCGTCGCCAAGAAACCGAAGAATAGGCATTGTATGGGCGGGCGATTCTCGCCTGAGTCTCGATCGTTTCCGTTCTATCCGGTTCGATAAGTTGAAACCGTTATTTGCTCTACCGAATATCACGTGGTTTTCGGTTCAAAAAGGCGAGAAAGAACGAGAGCCCGAAGGACTGGCGCGTCAATTCGACGTACACACGCTCGGCCCGGCCATCCGCGACTTCACCGATACGCTCGCCATCCTGCACTCTCTCGATCTGTTGATCACGGTGGACACATCGGTCGCGCATCTGGCGGGGGCTGCGGGCTTGCCGGTCTGGGTGCTTGTCCCCGCATACACGGACTGGCGATGGATGACCGACAGACCGGACAACCCCTGGTATCCGTCCATGCGGCTATTCCGTCAGCGCAAGTTGGGCGAATGGGAGCCCGTGATCGAAGAAGTGCGAAATACATTGCAGCAATGGTGCGCCGTGCGCCGCGATGCCAGCGGCGAATCGACGATGTAGCGTATGCATCGCAATGCGCCACCCCTTAATGCGCGTTTCGCGCAACGCGAACAGGCGGGGTCTGCCCTTTGACCCCCGAGTACATGTATCAAATTGCGCCTTCAATCGTCGTCAAGCGCTGGCCTGTCCCGCGCTCAGTGCCTCATCGCGTGCACCGGCGGCTGTCTCGCGGGCGGATCGCCTTCTGGAGCGCGCGAGGGGTCCTCCGGCCTATCGTCGTCCGGGTCCGGATCGGGGTCGACGTTTGGCAACGGCGCATCGGGATCGACTTCGGGCGGCGTCGGCGTATGCATGCTCCAACGTGGAATGCGACAGGTGTTCGCGCCGCGAGCTGAGGCCGTCGATAAATTCATAGCTGTCTCCACAGGTGATTTCATTGCTTGCAATGACGCAACGCCCGTGCCTTTGCTCGCGAGTTCGCGAGAAGCGGCGGGCTCTCAGCCCGTAAAACACACGCTGGCGTCTCGTGGAACAGCTATTGCTCGAAGCCGGCACGCGCACAGCCGCTTGGCACGGCGCATCGCACACGACACATCGAGCACTGACCGTGCAGGAACGAGGGAGCACATGGCGCGACATAAGGCCGACGTGGCTGACGACGACTTCGAGATCTACGCCAGCTATCACGGCACCGGCGACGGCCGTTACGTAGGGGGACTGAAGGTCGTCAGAAAAGCGGACCGGAAAATCCTGTTCCCGTTCGATGGCGCACCCGAGATCGGTCCCTATACGACCGCGGACGAGGCACGGCGTGCGGCGATCGCCTATGGGCGGCAAATCGTCGCCGCGGATCGTGCCGCACCCGAAAAGTGACGCAAGCGCTGCCTGGCGTGGGACCGATGCACGCCGCGTCGCGCCGCGCGATAACGTGCTATCGCTCAGCACCGCTGATCATGGCATGCCACCGAGCGACGGCGAGATGGTACTGCCGCGGCTGGGATCGTCGGGATGCTGGTCGGGCATCGTTGGCTGTGCGGACAGCGGCGGGTGCGCGCGATAGCAGCTGTCGATCGATGCACTGGCAAGACAACGCTGGAATGCATCCGCATCGTTCTTCTGCGCGAACTTATATAGGGTTCGCTCCACCTGCACCTCGGTGTCCGATACACGAAT
Source organism: Paraburkholderia suaedae (assembly GCF_040812055.1). Taxonomy (NCBI): domain Bacteria; kingdom Pseudomonadati; phylum Pseudomonadota; class Betaproteobacteria; order Burkholderiales; family Burkholderiaceae; genus Paraburkholderia; species Paraburkholderia suaedae. Next base: position 54,772 of record NZ_JBFOAH010000011.1, read on the forward strand.
CGTCGTGATCGTCATGACGTTCTCCTTTTTTACAAAAACATGGGCGGGACCTGTGCTGTCTGCGCCGCAACGGCTATGCCCACCGGGCTCCGACGTGCGGACGCCGCCGGCGTCAGAGAATCGCGCGGGCGTTCGTGAGGGAGAGGGACCGGATGTTGCTGCACCGAAGGAATGCTCATTCGAAGGAGGGCGCCATGCAGGACACCGATCCCGCCAGCAACGACAAGCCTGACATATCGCCGGAGACGAAGGCGCGCAACAAGCCGAGCGGAAAGCATTATGTCGAGCCGAGCCCGCTGGGTATCGAGCCGGTCGAGCAGACCGGCGTGGACGCGCAAACCAATCCGCCGCGCTCGAACGAGCGGCCGGACCAGACGGCCGAAGTGCCGCTAGGCAGCGGCACGCATGCCGAGCCGCCGGGCGGTGGCGGACGCGAATCGCAACGCAAGGATTGACGACCTGGCCGCGCTGAGGCGTGTGAGTGAACCCGAACGGAGAGCTGTATGCAACAGGACAACGAACCACTGAATCCCGGCGACGAAGCACCGCCGGACGCGCCGGGTGTCGGCGAGGATATTTGCGCCGCGTGCCACGGCACGGGCAAGGTGGAAGGCGCGCGCTGCACGGTGTGCGGCGGCACCGGCAAGGTGTTGCAGGGCATTGGCGGCGGTTGAGCCACGCGCGTGCCGGCCGGAGTCGGAAGGCGTAACCAAGGCGGCCGGCACGCACCCAGCGGCGCATGAGCGAAGCGTCTGGAGACGGCGCGAGGTTGGCCGCGCTCGCGCGACGCGCGGGGGCGCGCTTGGGCGGGCGTCGTCATCGGTGTGGGTCGGCGCGGACGAACGCTGCCTATCGAGTGCGAGTGGGCCGCGCGATCTTCGCCGCGCCGGCTGTTGCCGGTGTCGCGGCAGCGCTGCGGGCCTGCGCTGCGCGCGCTCCCTTTAAGTTGCACGAAGTTCTGCCCAGGCAGCGGACATCGTCTCGTGTGATTCACAGCGGAAAGGGACCTGCCGGGATGCGCGCGCTTGTGCAACGGTGAATCACTCACACGCCTTACCGCCCGGATTCGTCCTAGACTGGAACCTGCATCGACTCACGTGCCGCGAGCCTCAGGAGCCAAGGAAACCATCATGCCCAACGATACGCAACATGGATTCGACGCGGCCCAAACCGAGTTCGAAGCATTCCTGCTCGAACCGCGCGATTGGGTCCCGAACAACCGCAAGTTGCCTGTGGTGATCTACCGGCGCGCGCTGACGCCCAAGAGTGGCGATCTGGCCGCCGCCTTCGAAATCCTCTTCAAACGCAACACGTGGCCGGCACAGTGGCGCAACGGCATTTTCGACTACCACCACTTTCATGCCACCGCACACGAAGTGCTCGGCGTCTCTGGAGGCTCGGCGCAGGTGATCGTGGGCGGGCCGGGCGGCAAGGTGGTGACGATATCCGCGGGCGACGCGCTGCTGCTGCCCGCCGGCACCGGCCACTGTCTGCAATCGTTCGAGCGGCAATTTCAGGTGGTGGCCGGTTATCCGGAGGGCCAGCAGTGGGATATTCGCCGCGAAGCGCTGTCGCCCCAAGAGTTGCAGGCGATGAACGCGCTGCCGTTCCCCGCGCTGGATCCGATCGACGGCAAGCATGGGCCGGTCGTCGAACAGTGGTTGCGTGCGGCGTGAGGCGGTTGCGATGCCACGATCAGGTTTCGGCCCGCGGCGTGCGTGGACGTGATGCGCGGCGACGCCGCGAGCGCCTCGGCGAAAACGGCTCGCTGTCGCAAGCACCCTGAAAGTTCGTTCGCCTTTCCCGGTCACTCCCGGGCTCACCGCATGCGAGGCACCGTGCAGAGTTGCGCGCATCGGCGCATCATCGGTGAGTCTTGCCGCGGTTCCACTGCGTGTTTTTACGCCGAACGGTCCGCCGTGGTGCGCGTTGCGCGTCGACAGTGCGTGCCGGTCGTCTTTCCAATCGCCGAACAAGGAGCGTTCCATGCAAAACGATCCCGCCCTCGACCAGTTGTGCATCAACACGATTCGCACGCTGTCGATGGACGCTGTGCAGAAGGCCAATTCCGGGCACCCCGGCACGCCGATGGCACTGGCCCCGGTCGCCTATCATCTGTGGCAAAACCATTTGCGCTACGACCCGGACGAGCCGTTGTGGCCGAACCGCGACCGCTTCGTGCTGTCGGTCGGGCATGCGTCGATGCTGCTGTATTCGCTGCTGCATCTGGCCAACGTCAAGGCCGTCGATCACGCTAGCAAGCCGACCGGAGCACCCGCCGTATCGCTCGACGACATCGAGCATTTCCGCCAGATCGACAGCAAGACGCCGGGCCATCCCGAATACCGCATGACGACCGGCGTCGAAACCACCACCGGCCCGCTCGGCCAGGGGCTCGGCAACAGCGTCGGCATGGCGATGGCCGGGCGCTGGTATGAGAGCCATTTCAACCGGCCGGATGCGCCGCTGTTCGATTACCGCGTCTATGCGCTGTGCGGCGACGGCGACATGATGGAAGGCATCTCGCACGAAGCGGCGTCGCTGGCCGGCCATCTGAAGCTGTCGAATCTGATCTGGATCTACGACAGCAACCGCGTGACCATCGAAGGCCACACGGACCTCGCATACAGCGACGACGTGGCAAGCCGCTTTCGCGGCTACCACTGGCACACACTGCACGTGGACGACGCGAACGACGCAGCCGCGCTCGAAGCGGCCTTCGTGGAAGCGAAGAGCGTGACCGACAGGCCGACGCTGATCGTGGTCCACAGCATCATCGGCTGGGGCGCGCCGAACAAGCAGGATACGGCGGCGGCGCACGGCGAAGCGCTCGGCGTCGCGGAAGTGGCGCTGGCCAAGAAGGCCTACGGCTGGCCCGAGGACAAATTCTTTTACGTGCCGGACGGCGTGCATGAACGTTTCGCGGCGGGCATCGGCGCGCGCGGCAAGGCGGCGCGTACCGAATGGCAAGCGCGGCTCGGCGCGTACGACAAAAAGTACCCGGACCTCGCGCGCGAATTCGCACAGATGGAAGCGCATGAATTGCCGGCCGGCTGGGACACCGACATCCCCACTTTCGACGCCGACCCGAAGGGCGTCGCGTCGCGCGAATCGTCGGGCAAGGTGCTCAACGCAATTGCTGCGCGCGTGCCGTGGATCATCGGCGGCGCGGCGGATCTCGCGCCGTCCACCAAGACCAATCTGAAGTTCGAAGGGGCGGGCAGCTTCGAGGCCGACAATTACGGGGGCCGCAATCTGCATTTCGGCATTCGCGAACATGGGATGGGAGCGGTGGTCAATGGGCTGGCGCTGTCGAATCTGCGGCCCTACGGCTCGACCTTCCTGATCTTCAGCGACTACATGAAGCCGCCGATCCGTCTGTCGGCGATCATGGAAGTGCCGTCCATCTGGGTGTTCACGCATGATTCGATCGGTCTCGGCGAAGACGGTCCGACCCATCAGCCGATCGAGCAACTGGCGTCGCTGCGCGGCGTGCCGGGGTTGACCGTGCTGCGTCCGGGCGACGCTAACGAGGTGTCCGAAGCATGGCGTGTGGCGTTGGCGGACCCGCGGCGGCCATCGTGCATCGTCTTGTCGCGCCAGGCATTGCCGACGCTCGATCGCAGCCGCTATGCCGCCGCCAGCGGCCTGCGCAAGGGCGCGTATGTGCTCGCCGATGCGCCCGCTGGAGAGCGGCCGCAGGTGATCCTGATGGCGACGGGCAGCGAGCTGTCCATTTGCGTCGACGTCTACGAGAAGCTCAAGGGCGAAGGCATCGCGGCGCGCGTGGTGTCCATGCCGTCGTGGGATATTTTCGAGCGCCAGGACGACGCGTATCGGGACTCGGTGTTGCCCGCGGACGTGGATGGACGCGTCGCCGTCGAGCAGGCCGGGACGCTCGGTTGGGACCGATACGTTGGCCGGCTCGGCGCGCAGGTGGTGATGCATACGTTCGGTGCGTCGGCGCCGCTTGCGGAATTGAAGAAGAAGTTCGGCTTCACGCCGGAGCATGTGTACGAAGCCGCGAAGCAGCAGATCGCGCGGGTGCAGTCCCAGCGCGGCGGCTGATGGCTCGACGCTTGCGGTAAAGCAACAACCGGCGGCATTCGAGCCGCCGGTGTCCCGAAGCATCCGGCTATCCAGGCGCCCGATTGCCCCCGCTCGATGCGGTCTCAGCTCGCCGGGATCGTCACCAGCAGCGCCTTGCTGCTGGTGTCGGCTGCCGCGAGCGCCATCAGATTCTGCACGACCGTAAACGCGTATTTTGAGTCAAAGTCGTTGCGCTCCACCCGAGGACCATGAGCAATCGACACATACGTGCACGCACCCGAGGTGAGGCACGCGGCGCACAACGCAGCGGCAAAGGAAACTGCTTCGACCATGAAGGCGAGACGCGGAGTGCAATCCGCTGACGAATGATCGTGAAACGGCGATAGCAGGACCGATCCCAGGCGGCACGCGTGCCGAGTGATTCGTCCGTTAGAGCCGATGAATAGGCGGTTGGCGCATTCAGCCGCGCATTCGGCCGGTACGTGAGCCGTTGCGCATGATTTGCCGCTGCATTGCAAGAATTGCACGAAGCGCGGGAGGATGGCGCACGGTCGGCACGCTGATGAGCATTCGCAATTGTGATGCCGTCGCGCACTATCCAGCGGCGTGGCCCCGATCTTCAAGCGTGTTGCGATACGCGCGCGACTGCATTTCGGCGAGCCGGCTCAAGGTCCGCGACAAATCATGCGCGCCCTCGACGCCGATCAACGCCGTATCGAGCGGTTGATCGGAAGCGATGAACAGTGCGCGTTTGCGGTCGTAAAAAATGTCGATCAGCCAGACAAGGCGCTGCAGCGTATGCGGGTGCCCGAGCCACGGGGTGCGCAGATTGTCGAGAATCAGACCGTGCCATTGCTCAGCGAGATCCAGGTAGTCGAGGTGCGAGCGGTTTGCCACGCACAGGCTTTCGAAGTCCGCCCATAGCAGCGCCGAGCCGGCCGCGCGCGCCGCGAGTGGGCGGCCGGCTGCGCTCCATGTGGCCGGCTCGACGCTCGCGCCGCCTTCATGGCGGGTGAAAATGTCCAGCAGCGCATCGCGGCTCGATGTATCGAGCGGCGCAAAGAAACGCTGCACTTCGGCGAGTTCTCCACCCAATCGATAGTCGCGCGCGCCGTCGAAATGAATGACGGCGAAGCGGCGTTTGATCTGCTCGATGGTCGGCAAAAAGCGCTCGTGAATCTCAGGGTCGGGCAGCAGTGCGTCGGGCGCGTAGTTCGACGTGAGCACGATGTGTGTGCCGAGGTCGATCCCGGTATCGAGAAAACGGCCCATCAGAAACGCGTCGGCGATATCGTGCATATGAAACTCGTCGAAGCACAGCAGCTCCACACCGTCGAGCCATTCACGCGATACCGTGCCGAGCCGGTCATCGCTGCGTGGTGCGTTGACGAGGCGCCGGTTCATCTCGCGCAGGAATTCGTGAAAGTGAAGACGCCGTTTGCGGCAGTTCACCAGTTCGAATGACGTATCGACGACGAGGCTCTTGCCGCGTCCCGGCAGCCCGTGACAATAGACGCCTTGCTGCACGAACGCGGCGCGGGGCTTGGCGTGCCGCGAGCCGTGGCTGCCGAGCAGAGCGACCAGCGCCGCGATTGCGTCGGACTGCCGGGCATCGGGCACGATGCCGCGCGCGGCCAGCTTGCGTGTGATGCGGGCTTCGTCAAGCATCGGCGAGCGTGCCCATGCACGGAGCAGGGACTGCGTGACAGCGCGATGCGAGGACGACGACGAGGTTGTTGAACATGACGTGAGGGCTTGCGAATATCGCGCCAGTCTAGCAGGCACGTCTGCTGTCAAACGCGCTGCTGGCTGCGCTGTTGGCTCAATACCCGTTGCAATGCGCGAGGATCGACCGGCTTGGTGAAGTGATGATCGAAACCGGAATCGACCGCGGTCTGCTTGTCGTGTTCCTGACCCCAGCCGGTCACGGCGATCAGCAGAATGCCGGTGTCCGGTTGCTCGCGCCGGATGCGCCGCGCCACTTCATAGCCGTTCAACTGGGGCAAGCCGATGTCGAGAATCACCGCGTGCGGCGCAAATGCGCCGATCAGCGCGAGGCCGGCAACGCCGTCGCTGGCCGTGCGCACTTCGTGGCCCTCGAGTTCGAGCACCATCGCGAGGCTGTCCGCGGCGTCGGCGTTATCGTCGACGATCACGATGCGCATGCCGCCCGGGTGCGGCAGTTCCGGCAGCGCGCCGGGGGCTGGCTTGGCTGGCGCTGCCGACAACGGCAGGCGGATCATGAATTCACTGCCGGTGCCGGGCCCGCCGCTGAATGCCGCCACCGAGCCGCCGTGCAATTCCGCGAGCCCGCGCACCAGCGCGAGGCCGATGCCGAGACCGCCTTGCGAGCGGTCGAGCGCCGGCGCGAGTTGCGAAAACATTTCGAACACACTGCTCAGATGCTCGCGCGGAATGCCGATGCCCGAGTCGCGCACGACGATTACCGCCTCGTTGCCGTCGCGCCGCGCCGCCAGCGAGATGCTGCCGCCGGGCGGCGTGTACTTGGCGGCGTTATTCAGCAGGTTCAGGATCATCTGCGACAGGCGCGTCGGATCGGCGTCGAGATACAGCGGTTCGTGCGGCAGCGTCACGCTCAGCTGATGCGACGACGCCTGCACGGTCGGCCGCGCGGCTTCCATTGCCGACTGCACCGCGCGCGCGAGTTCGAGCCGCTGCTTGCGCAATTCGAGCTTGCCCTGCGTGATGCGCGACACTTCCAGCAAGTCGTCGACCAGATGCGTCATGTGTTGCAGCTGGCGGTCGAACACATCGCGCGACCAGTTCAGTTGCGGGTCCGCGAACTCCTTGCGGCGCAAAATCTCCAGCACGTTGCGCATCGGCGCGAGCGGATTGCGGAGTTCGTGCGCGAGCGTGGCGAGAAATTCGTCCTTGCGCCGGTCGGCGTTCGAGAGTTCGAGATTGAGCCGCGTGAGTTGCTGCTCCGCGCGCCGCCGTTCGGTCATGTCGCGGCTCACGCACACCGCACCGTAGATGTCGCCGCGTGCGTTGGCGAGCGGCTTGACGACGGTATCGCATACGCCGCGCGTGCCATCGCGCCGCACGAAGGTCAGCTCGCCGCGCCACGTGCCCTCGGCGGCGAGCGCGGCCAGCGCCTGGCGGCGAATGCGCAGCGCGTCTTCCGGCGGATGGAAGATCGACACCGGCTTGCCGAGAATCTCGCGCAGGCGATAGCCGAGCATGCGTTCGCCGCCGACGTTGAAGTCCGTGATGTTGCCGCGCAAATCGGTGATCACGATCGCGTCGCTCAGATGCGCGAAGATCGCCGCCTGGCGCAACAGCACCGTCTGCGCCTGCTTGCGCTCGGTGATGTCGAGGCCGAGCCCGTAGATGGTCAGCGGCGTGCCGTCGCTCTCGTAAGTGGCGCGGCCGCGGCCTTCCATCCAGCACCATTCCCCGCTCGCATGCATGAAGCGGAATTCGGCCACATAGTCCTCGCCGTTCTTCACCGCGTATTCGACCGCTTCGTTCAGACCAAGCAGATCGCCCGGATGAATCAGATCGAAAAAGCCGCCGGCGCTGTGCGTGAAATGGCCCTCCGCATAACCGGCGAGCGCCTCCAGTTCGCGGCTCCACCAGAACTTGCCCGAGCCCGGATCGTGCGACCAGGCGCCCATGCGCGCGCCGCGCATGGCCAGACTCAGCACGTCCCGGCTTTCCTGCAAGGCCTTTTGCGCGAGCTTGTGCGCGGCGACCGACGCCTCGGCGTTGCGCCGCGCGAGCAGCAGTTCCTGCTCGTACTTGTGGCGGTCGGCGACGATCAGCATCGCGACTTCGAAGTAGCGCTTGTCCCCGTGACGGTGGCACACCGCGTTGAGCAGCATCGGCACCGTGTGACCATCGCGGTGGATCATGTTCAGTTTTACCTCGGCCACCGAGCCCTGCATTTGCAGCAACGGCGCCCAATGCGTCTGATAGAACACTTTGCCGCCGGCGCTCAACAGCTCCTGAATGTACTTGCCGCCGGTCAAATCCGCCGCGCCGTAGCCGAGCCAGCTGCAGAAGGTCGCGTTCACGCGTTCGATGCGGCCGTTGGTGTCGGCAACGAGCAGGGCGCACGCGGCGTTCTCGTATAACGTATCGGCTGACGGTAGCGGATGGTCGGCGGAGGCCATTGCTTTACACGCTCAACTGTCCGAGAAAGGCGTTGATTGCGGCGGAACTGGCGCTGGGCGCGCTCAGATGCGGACAATGGCCGACGTTCTCGACCACATGCAGCGAGCTGAGCGGCATGGTTTGCTGCATGTATTCGCCGACCGCGCATGGCGCGATGATGTCCTCGCTGCTTTGCAGGATCAACGCGGGCGTCATGTTGCGCGGCAGGATCGCGCGATGATCCGACAGGAACGTGACGCGGGCGAATTGTCCGGCGATCTCGGGATCGGTGCGGCAAAAACTGTTGGTCAGTTCGACGCCGAGCTCCGGTTGTGTCGGCGCGCCCATGATGACGGGCGCCATCGTACTCGACCAGCCGAGGTAATTGCTTTCCAGCGTGTGCAACAGATCGTCGATATCCTCGCGCGTGAAGCCGCCGATGTAATCGCCGTCGTTCACATAGCAGGGCGACGGGCCGACCATCACCTGAGCGGCAAACAGATGCGGCGCTTTCAGCGTCGCAATCAGCCCGATCATCCCGCTGACCGAATGGCCGACGAACACCACCGGATCGTCGGCCACCGCACGGACGATTTCGATGAGGTCGTCGGCGTAGCCTGCCAGAGAGTCGTATTTGACGGTGTCGTAGGCCGACAGGTCCGACGAGCCGCTGCCGACGTGATCGAACAGTACGGTGCGGAAATCGGCATGAAACGACGGGGCGAGATAGCGCCACATGGTCTGGTCGCAGCCGAAACCGTGCGCGAACACCATGGTGCGCTCGCCGCTGCCGGAGATGGATAGGCTGTTGCGTCGGCTAATGCTCATTGGCGAATCCTGAATATCTGCGCAAGCGAGCGGGGAACGCGGCCCGCTTGCATCGGGGCAATGTTACCGCACTCCTGTCGCAAGAAGGGGTCCGATACGGGCATGGAGCACTGTGCGATGGGGGGCAGATGGTCTCATCAGTCGCATCGTGCGATGCTTCGTTAGTCGCGCATCGGGTCATTCGGTTTTGATTCCGGGCTGCGGCGCGTGAATGGGTTCCCGGCCGAATCGTTCGTATTGCGAAATGACCTGTGCGCCGAACAGCAGCAGCGTAGCGAGCCATTCGAGGCTGAGCAGGATCACGATCGCCATGGTCAGCGATCCATACACCACACTGACCTGCGAGAGTGTCGCGAAGTACCAGACCAGCACATGGCGAGTGATCTCCCACAACACGGCGGCCACCACGCCGCCAAACAGCGCATTCTTCACCGACGCGCGCCCGACCGGCATGACCAGATAGATCGATGTCAACACGAAAATCTCGCCGGCGAGGCCCAGCAGATAAAGCAGCACACGCGTAGGTCCTTGCAGCGAAACGTGCACGCCGAACAGGTCGACGCCTTCAGCGCCAATCGATTCGAGCCCGGTCGACACGCACGTGACGATCAGCAGCCCCACGCCGAGACAAAGAATGTAGCAATAGGGCAGCAGCGCCGAGAGCAGGAAATGCCGCCGCCGGATCGCCACGCGGTGCACGAAGATGAGGGACATCGCGTTCTCCAGCACGGTGAACGCGAGCGAGCTGAAGAAGATCATGGTCAGCAGCAGCACCCAGCCGATGACCGCGCGATGTTCGAGAAAATTGGCAAGCTCCCGCACCAGCGCATTCGACTGACCGGGCACGAGCCATCGCAGCAGATGGGCGAGCGCGGCGAGCAACACCTGTTGCGGCAGGAACCGCGACAGCACGATGACGATCAGGATCAGCAGCGGCACGATCGACAGCAAAGCGTAATACGCAACCGCGCCCGCGAGCAGCAAACCCTGGTTAGCACGAAATGCCTTCAGCGTTTGCAGGATGAATGGGCCGGGGTGTTTCGCGATATACAGCGCATGCTGGTCGAAGAAGCTTTGCATGAGGGCTCCCGAGGCGAATTGGGGACCGCCGGGTGGCAGCCATTCTCGAGACGCCTCTTTGCTTTATATACCGTAAGCAAGAACACAGCCATAGCTGCCTCGCGCATGCGAGAGAGCACGTGCGCCCGAAGGGCCGGGAATGGTGTTTGCTTGACCCGTTTGCGCCGCTAGCGGACGCTTTCACCCACCGAGCCAGACTTCAGGAACCGCCCGATGGATCAGCCGGAACATCAATTGAATATCGGGTTTCAAAAAGCAGACAAGGAAGATGAACAGGACCAGGACGAGACGCGCGAGCTCGTCGTCGCGCGGCCGGAAGGTCTGTATTGTCCGGCGGGAGAGTTTTATATCGACCCGTGGCGTCCGGTCGAGCGCGCGGTGATCACGCACGCGCATTCCGATCATGCGCGCTTCGGGCATCGGCACTACCTCGCCGCGCGTGCTGGCGCGCACGTGCTGCTGGCGCGCTTGCCCGGCATTGCGTTGCAAACGCTTGCTTATGGCGAGCGGCTCACGATCGGCGACACGGTCGTTTCGCTGCATCCGGCCGGACATGTGCTGGGTTCGTCGCAAGTGCGCATCGAGCACGCGGGGCGCGTCTGGGTCGCATCGGGCGATTACAAGCTCGAGCCGGACCCGACCTGCGATGCATTCGAACCGCAGCGCTGCGATGTTTTCATCACCGAATCGACCTTCGGTTTGCCGATCTATCGCTGGGACGCGCCGCAAGCGGTGTTCGACGGTATCGATTCGTGGTGGCGTCACAATGCCGCCGAAGGGCGCGCGTCCGTGCTGTTCTGCTATTCGTTCGGCAAGGCGCAGCGCGTGCTGGCGAGTGTCGACGCAGCGATTGGCCCGCTCTTCTGCCACGGCGCGGTCGAGCCGTTGAACCGCGCGTATCGCGAGGCCGGCGTGCGCTTGCCGCCGGTTCGCCTCGTCGGTGAAGTCCCGGCTAAAGACAAGGCGGTGTTCAAGCAGGCATTGATCGTGGCGCCGCCGTCCGCACAGAACAGCGCATGGCTGCGACGCTTCGGCGACTATAGCGACGCGTTCGCCTCGGGCTGGATGCGGCTGCGCGGCGCGCGTCGCCGACGGGGCGTCGATCGAGGATTCGTGCTGTCGGATCATGCGGACTGGCCCGGTCTGCAAAGCGCGATACACGCCACGGGCGCCGCACGCGTGATCGTCACGCATGGCTCGATCGAGCCGATGGTGCGATGGTTGCGCGAGCAGGGCTTCGAAGCAGGCGCATTCGAAACGCAGTACGGCGACGACACGGTCGAAGCCGATGCGGCGGGCAGCGTCGAACCGGCCGCGGCGGGCCAGCAATGAAACGCTTCGCCGCTCTTTATACCGCGCTCGATGCGACCACCTCCACGCACGACAAACTCGAAGCGCTGATCACTTATTTTTCCGCTGCCGAGCCGGAAGATGCCGCGTGGGCCTCGTACTTTCTCGCCGGCGGCAAGCCGCGTCAATCGGTGCCCACGCGCTTGCTCATCGAGATCGCTCGCGAGCGCGCCGGATTGCCGCTCTGGCTGTTCGACGAGTCGCATGACGCGGTCGGCGACCTGGCGGAGACCATCGCCCATATCTTGCCGCCCGCGCAGCGCACCTCGGAGCTGGGTCTCACGCAATGGATCGAGCAGCGTGTGCTGACGTTGCGCGGCGCGCCGCCCGAGGAATTGCGCACGCGTTTGCTCAGCTACTGGGACGAGCTCGATTGGGGCGGCCGCTTTTTGCTAACCAAACTGATCGGCGGCGGCTTTCGGGTCGGCGTGGCGCGTCAGTTGGTGGTCAGGGCTTTGGCCGAAGTGGCGGGCATCGATCATAAGCGCATCGCCCAACGCATGGTCGGCTGGACCGATTCGCATCAGAAGCCGGACGCAGCGCGCTATCTGCGTTTGATCGCGCCCGAGACGACAGGCGAGGGCGCACGCACCGGCGAGCATGCGCAGGAACAGCATGGCGACAGCGATCTGGGCTTACCGTATCCGTTCTTTCTCGCGCATCCGTTGCAGAGCGATCCAGCGACGCTCGGCGACCTGTCGCAATGGTTGATCGAATGGAAGTGGGACGGCATTCGAGCGCAACTCGTGAAGCGCGGCGCACGTCTATGGTTGTGGTCGCGCGGCGAGGATCTGATTACCGAGCGCTTTCCCGAAGTGGCTGCATTAGGGGACGCGTTGCCTGACGGCTACGTGATCGATGGCGAGATACTCGCGTGGGAACCGGGCGGCGCCGCGCCTTTGCCGTTCGCGCGCCTGCAACCACGCATTACCCGCAAAACGCTGACGAAAAAAGTGCTCGCCGATTCACCCGCCGCGCTACTCGCTTACGATCTGCTCGAAGCGCAAGGCAAGGACTTGCGCATGACGCCGCTCGTAGAAAGACGTGCGCGGCTCGACGAATTGGCTGGGGGTCTGGACGCTACGTTGGCGCGCGATCTGCTGCGCGTGTCGCCACTGGTTAGCGCGCCCGATTGGCAGACGCTCGCGGCATTGCGCGACGAGAGCCGTGCGCGCGGCGTGGAAGGACTGATGCTCAAGCAGCGCGAATCGTTGTACGGGGTGGGCCGCACCAAGGCTTCGGGCACGTGGTGGAAATGGAAGATCGACCCGTATGCGGTAGATGCCGTGCTGGTTTATGCGCAACCTGGTCACGGCCGCCGTGCCAGCCTTTATACCGACTTCACATTCGCAGTGTGGGATGAAGCGAATGGCGTGCGCACGCTTGTGCCATTCGCGAAAGCTTATTCCGGTCTGACTGATGAAGAGATGCGCAAGGTCGACGCGATCGTGCGCAGGACCACCGTTGAGAAGTTCGGCCCTGTGCGTAGTCTGAGCCCAACCCAGGTATTTGAAATCGGCTTCGAAGGGATTCAGCGCAGTCCGCGTCACAAGTCGGGCGTCGCAGTGCGTTTTCCGCGCATGCTGCGTTGGCGGACCGACAAACGCATCGACGATGCCGATACGTTGGATATGCTCAAGGGCTTCATCGACGATCGTGCGGGATAACCCGCTGCGCGCAAACCCCTAAAACGTTGAGGTTATTGCCGCAAGTTTCCTCGCTTATTCTGTGAGTGTGTCGACGCTACCGATCGGCGCTGTGAACACACGTCAAATTTTGCCTCGGCCCCAACGATTCAGCAGCCGTATCGACCCTGCAAGCGCTTCATGCGATGCACGGGGCAAAGGCGGAGTGCACGGCACAAGTGCGTTTTGACACCGCGGTGCACGTGGGCAACGCGCGGGTTTGCATTCAATCGGCTGCGTGAATGGGCAAGCGGCGGCTGCTTCCAAACCGTGGACGCGGTGCACGCCGTACCCGGTGGTGCTGTGTGGCAGCGATGCGACGTCTTCGAGGCTATCGCGTGGCGAGCGATGAGCTTTGTCGTCGGGGTGGAGCGAATCTTGCGACCGCGTCCCCGGTGCCCGGCGGCGGCACACGCAAAAGCCAAGGAGAAGATGGTGACGTTTGATGAAAGAATGGACGACAGCGATGACGTCGTGGTGTGGCGGCCAATTCAGTATGCGATGGCCTCGCATCGTCGCGTGCTGGTGGTGGACGACTATCACGAAGCAGCCGATGCGTTGCAGATGCTGCTGAACGCCGATGGCTTCGAGTGCCGTGCGCTCGACGATCCATTCGCCGTGTGTGACATGGCTTCCGAATGGCAGCCGTTCGCCGTCGTGCTGGACATCAAGATGCCGGGACTGGACGGGCTGGAGTTGGCGCGTCGGCTGCGCGCACATCCGTCGACTTCGCAGATGCTGCTAGTGGCGTGTACCGCTTTCGCTTCGCGCGACGACCGCGCGCGCGCGCGCGCGGCCGGTTTCGATGCGCATTGCGCCAAGCCTTTGACGCCGGAGCGTCTGCTGCGCGTGCTGGAGTCGGCAGCGGCGGTGCACGTCGACGGACCACCGTAGGAACGGGCCCGTTTCAGAGGGACGACAGTTAGTTAGGGTTATTGATCATCTCGAACGGGCTTATTATTCGAAGGGTCTTGATCGCAGACCGCGCGCGACCTGGTTGAACTTGCGCGGTACACGTCAACGACTTTTTTCAGCCTCCCACCACTGCGTCAGTCGCTAATCCGGCGCGTACTTGAATTCAGGCAGCGCTTCAAGAGACTTCTTCGTGGCGTCAGGCAGCATGACGCGCCGGTTTTCGATTTGTAACTCGTTGAACGGCACCGCGACCAGGTGTTTGCCCATCCCCAGAAAGCCGCCCACCGACAGGATCGCGTAGATCCGGCGATCGCCGTTGGTCGAAACGATCAGATCGTCGAGCGTGCCGACGTTCTCCTTGTTCCGGTTGTACACATCTGCGCCGTGCAGCTTCGACGCGCGATAGCCGCTTCCGAGCTGGACCACGTCCGTGCGTTTCTCGGTGATCGATTGAGGAGCGCCCTGCGCGTATGCACCACCGTAACAAGTGGTGGCGAGCGCACTGAACAGCATCGCCGTGGCGAGAAGCGGTCTGACCTGCAGGTTGCGCATGATGAACGTCCTCCTTTTTCTGTTTGGCTCGCTTTGGCAGCACGTGGACGGCGGCCCTCGCAAACGACTTTTATTGGTCGGCTGCAAAACTCGTGCCGCGCTTGTGCTGCCCCCATGGAAGTGAGACGCTCGACTGGCCGATATCCACACGGCGCACTCCAGGTCTGGAACTTGCTGTTTCAGCGAGCCCTCAGGTCGATGCACCGACGGTGCTATCGCTCGAAACCCGCGCCACGCCAGATATCGCCCGCGGTTCGCGCGCTTTCGTGGCGTGCCGCCACCCTGCAATTGCCTGAATGCACTGAACCACTGCCTACATCCGAATACGCGCGCACGCGCCTCATGTTTCCACAGGAACCACTATGTCATCCCAGGCCACTTACTCGACACGCATTTCGGAAGGCACGCCTTTTCCGCTTGGCGCGACATGGAACGGAAACGGTGTCAACTTTGCGCTGTTCTCGGCGTATGCGACCAAGGTCGAACTGTGCCTGTTCGACGAGACGGGCGTCAACGAGATCGAACGTATCGAGCTGCCCGAGTACACCGACGAGGTCTGGCATGTGTTCGTGCCCAATCTGAAACCTGGCACGGTGTACGGCTACCGTGTGCACGGCCCATACCAACCGGAAAAAGGTCATCGCTTCAATCCCAACAAGCTGCTGCTCGACCCTTACGCGAAAGCACACATCGGTGAGCTCAAATGGGCGCCGGAGATATTCGGCTACACGCTCGATGCGCAAGACGCGGACCTCTCGTTCGACGAGCGCGACAGCGCGCCTTTCGTGCCGAAGTGCAAGGTGGTCGACGCGACTTTTTCGTGGACTCACCCCGAGCGCAACGCGCTGCCCTGGGACCGCGTGATTATTTATGAAACCCACGTGCGCGGTTTTACCAAGCGTCATCCTCGGGTGCCGGAGAAATTGCGCGGCACGTTCGCCGGGCTGGGAGAGCAGGTCGTGCTCGACCACATTCGCAATCTCGGCGTGACATCGGTCGAATTGATGCCGATCCAGACCTTCGTCAACGACAGCTATCTGCTCGATAAAGGTCTTACGAACTACTGGGGCTACAACACGATCGGCTTTTTCGCGGCCGATGCGCGATTCTTCGCTTCTCCGACTAACTCGGTAGGCGAGTTCAAGGAAATGGTGGATCGCTTTCATGAGGCCGATCTCGAAGTCATTCTCGACGTGGTCTATAACCACACCGCCGAAGGCAACGAGCGCGGCCCCACGCTATCGTTCAAAGGCATCGACAACGCGTCCTACTATCGTCTGATGCCGGATGAGCCTCGCTATTACATCAACGACACGGGCACCGGCAACACGCTGAACCTGTCGCATCCGCGTGTGCTGCAAATGGTCACCGACAGCCTGCGCTACTGGGTGACCGAAATGAAAGTGGACGGCTTCCGTTTCGACCTCGCGACGATACTCGGGCGCGAGAACCATGGCTTCGACGAAGGCGGCGGCTTTCTCGACAGTTGCCGGCAAGACCCGGTGCTGTCCAGCGTGCGGCTGATCGCGGAGCCATGGGACTGCGGTCCGGGCGGCTACCAGGTGGGCGGCTTTCCGCCTGGGTGGGCCGAGTGGAACGACCGCTTTCGCGACACCGTGCGCGAATACTGGAAGGGCGACGAAGGCAAGGTCGCCGATCTCGCCACACGTCTCACCGGCTCGGGCGACAGGTTCAATCATCGCGGCCGGCGTCCGTGGGCCAGCGTGAATTTCATCGCCGCGCACGACGGCTTCACGCTCAACGATCTCGTGTCGTACAACGACAAGCATAACGAGGCCAACGGCGAAGACAACACCGACGGCCACTCGGACAACAAGTCCTGGAACATGGGCGTGGAAGGCCCGACCGACGACGTCGAGATTCGCGCGCAACGCGAGCGTCAGAAACGCAATCTGCTGGCTACGCTGCTGCTGTCGCAAGGCACGCCGATGATACTCGCGGGCGACGAATTCGGCCGCACTCAGAAGGGCAACAACAACGCGTATTGCCAGGACAACGAGATCAGCTGGGTCGATTGGGAAGGCATCGACGACGACGGCCGCGCGCTCATCGAGTTCGTCAGGAATCTGACCACGCTGCGGCACCGTCTGCCGGTGCTGCGTCGCGGCCGCTTTCTCACCGGCGAATACAACGAAGCGCTCGACGTGACGGACGCGCGCTGGCTTTCGCCGGACGGCACGGACATCTCCGCGGAACAATGGGACGACCCGTCGATGCGCTGCTTCGGCCTCGTCATCGACGGGCGCGCGCAGGCGAGCGGCATCCGCCGTCTTGCGTCCGATGCGACCTTGCTGCTGGTGCTCAATGCGCATCACGATGTCGTCAATTTCACGCTGCCCGAGATTCCGGAAGGCGATACGTGGACCTGCCTGCTGGACACGAACATGCCGGTGCGCCCCGAGCTGCCGCAGTTCAGCGCGGGTGACGCTTACCAGGTGACGGCGCGCTCGCTGCTCCTATTCGCGCTCGAAGCGCCGAGCCGGGCAACCCAGCGCGTGTTCGACCGGCTCGAAGAGCAGCTCACTTCCGATGAAGGAGAAACCTCGGCGGGTTCGTGAGTCCCGTTGAACCGGTGCGCCTCCAGGCACAACCGTTGCTGTCCTCGTGAACAACAGTGCGCTCGCGGCGATGGCGTCGAGCGCATGTCGCAGCCGATGTGTCATGTTCGCGACGTTCAACCCGAGGTGATCAAATGGAACAGCAACAAACCGCTCAAGAGGAACAGATTCGCACGCGCGCTTATTACCTCTGGGAACAGGCCGCCGACCCCAAGGGCGCGCCTGACGAATACTGGGAGCAGGCGCGCGCGGAAATAGAGAAAGAAGCGCCACCCATAGAGAGCGGGCCCATTGCGCAGGAGCCGATCAAGTAAACGCGTCGTCGTAATGCTTGCGGGTGATGCGCCATGCCGTGTGAGCGCACGACGACACGGCCTACGCAACCCAGTGCGATTCTTCCGACCCGATGGGCCACGCCTCACGTAAAAAGCGTGGACCGCAAGTCATCGAATAGCCCGCATTGAACGAGTCAACGCAGCGCAGGGAGCTGCAACGCCGGCGCTCGCGCGGCATCGACGTCGCGACGCCATCGGCAGGCGCGGCTCGGATGTTCGTCGCGATTCTTTTACGACATAGCACCCAAGACGGATATCCAGACACCGAACCATGAAGGACCTACCCGAGCCACGCGGCGTGAGACCCGCTGCGCGCATCCAGGCGTCGGCCACCTTGGGCATCGACGGATTGGTTGCGCTCGGCGTGGGCGTGACGGTCGTCGCGTGCCTGTACTTTGCGAGCGCCGTGCTGATCCCGATCACGCTCGCGATTCTGCTCAGCTTTCTCGTGGCGCCGCTGGTCGATGCATTGGCCCGGCTCAAGCTTGGCCATGTCGCTTCGGTGTTTGCGGCGGTGCTCATTTCGGTGTCGGTCATTGCGCTGCTCGGCGCGGTGATCGCCACGCAACTGACCGATCTCGCCGCCGGCATGCCCCGCTATCAGGCGACCATCGAAGCCAAACTCGAGACCGCGCACAGTCTGACGATCGGCAAGCTCACACAGCTGTCCGACGCGGCCGGCCAGGCGCTGCAACGCGCGTCGGTCGAGCCGGCGCAACCGGCAACCCCGCGCGGCGCGTCGGCGGCGGGCAGCGCGCATGGGCCCGCTGCGGTACCGGTGGAAGTGCGCGAGCCGGTGCCCACGCCGTTCGAACTGGCGAGGCGTGTGCTGTCGCCCGCCATCAGTCCGCTCGAAACCGCGTTCATCGTGTTCGTGGTGATGGTGGTGATCCTGTTGCAGCGCGACGATCTGCGTGACCGCGCGATCCGTCTGTTCGGATCGCGCGACCTGCACCGCACGACCACGGTAATGGACGAAGCGGCGCGACGTCTGAGCCGCTACTTCGTTTCGCAACTGGGACTCAATGCGGGCGTGGGTCTCGTGATCGGCGTGGGGCTGTTTCTGATTGGCGTACCGAGTCCCATCCTGTGGGGCATTCTCGCCGCGTTGCTGCGGCTCGTGCCGTACGTCGGCATCTGGATCTCGGCCACGCTCGCCACCGCGCTCGCCGCTGCGGTGAGTCCCGGCTGGACGATGGCGATCTGGTCGCTGGCGTTGTTCGTCACCGTGGAGCTGCTGGTGGGGCAGGTGGTCGAGCCGCTGCTGTACGGCCGTAGCACAGGGCTGTCGCCGTTCTCGGTCGTGGTCGCGGCGATCTTCTGGAGCTGGATCTGGGGGCCGATCGGCTTGATCCTGTCGACGCCGCTGACGCTGTGTCTGCTGGTCCTCGGCCGGCATGTCCGGCGTCTGGAATTCCTTGACGTGCTGCTCGGCGATCAGCCCGCGTTGACGCCGGTCGAAAACTTCTACCAGCGCGCGCTCGCCGGCGACCCTGACGAAGCGATCGAGCAAGCGGAGATATTGCTGCGCGAGCGTTCGCTGTCGGCTTACTACGACGAGGTGGCGATCAAGGGCTTGCAACTCGCGGCGAACGACGTGATGCGCGGCAGCGTGACTGCGCCGCAGCTTGCGCGCATCGAGGCGAGCACCAACGATCTGGTGGACGGACTCGATGGCTATGACGACCGTCAGCCGGATTCGCAGACGGTGGAGCAGAACCTGAGTGCCGTCGCGCCGGTCGTGCCGTCGGCGCATGAGTGGGTGGGCGAGCGCGCCTCGCCTGCGCTCGCCGCGCAAAACCCGAGCGGCAGCGCCGCGGACTCAGCACACGATGAAGCCGCGCAGGAATCCGCCGCGTCGTTTCACGCACCGCATACGCGGGTGCTGTGCATTCCGGGACGCGGGCCCCTCGACGCGCTCGCGACCACGATCCTGTTGCAACTGCTCGCCAAGCACGGTTTCTCGGCGCGCTCGGTGCAGCACGAGGCAGCCTCACGCGCGTCGATCGATAGCCTGCAGGCGGGTGATGTCGGCATCGTGTGCATTCTGTATTTGCAGATCGACGGGATTCCTTCGCATCTGCGCTACCTCGTCAAGCGCATTCGCGTGCGCTTGCCCAATGTGTCGATCGTGGTGGGTCTGTGGGCGCAGGAAGATACGGACAAATGGAGCGCCGAGTTGCAAAGCGCGATGGGCGCGGAGTGTTATGCGACATCGTTGCAGGACATGCTGGCCGCTTGCCGGAAAATGGATCTGGCGACGAGGGCCGAGCGCAACGAGGTGACGGTGGACGAGGGCTACTGAAAGGGCATCCCCTGCATTCGCTACTTGCTATGGATAGGGCCGGGCGCTCGCTCGTGCAAAGTCGTCGTCCATGAGGGTCCAGGTTGCTTCGCCGTAACTGGCGGACATGGTGCCGGCGATGTGCGGCAACGCCACGTCCACGATGGTCGTATCGAGCACTTCCATGAACGACGCCGCGAGCGTCATGACGATGGCGATCAGCCACGGATTCGCCGCGGGTTTCCAGTCGGACCGAGGGTCGTGCGCGGCGTCGGTTGAACTCACGTTCTGTCCGCGCTCACGCGATCGCGCACGCCGCCGCGCAGCGGCGCTTAAGTCCAGTCAGGACGCGACACTCGCACTGCGTGCCGCTCGGGCTCGATGCGCCGGACGGGGTTACTGCGTGCCCTTGCCGGCTGGTACCGGCTGGCTTGCGCCGGCGCCGCCCGCGGCTCTCTGCTGCGCGCTCTGCAAGTTCTGCGGATACTGCGACTGGGTGGCGCTCGGCTGGTAGCCGTTCTGTTCCAGTTTCTTCAGTTCCGCTTTTTTGGCCGCGTGCGTGGACGAGCCGTTCTGCGACGTGACGGGCGGCTGTTGCGCGTGCACGAGAGACGCACTGCCCACGGTCAATACTGTGGCCGCCATGGCACGCGCGAACGCGCGACGTGCGTGTAGGTCGAAGATTCGTTTCATGATCCGCTCCGCAAGCTTACCGTTGACCAAAAGGAACGCAGCATGCCGCATGCCTCGAGGACGATGTGCAGCGCGAGCAGCGCGCATGGACCTGCCGCGATGCGCGCGCGACTGCGAGGGCGAACGTGAACGTGAACGGCTTCATTGCAGATACACCGTAGGCGTCACCGACAAGCCGAGCGCCAGTGGATGATCGCGCGGCAAGCCCGCGTCGACGACGATCTTGACCGGCACGCGCTGGACGATCTTCACGAAGTTTCCGGTGGCGTTTTCGGCCGGAAAAGCCGAAAAACGCGAACCGCTGCCGAGCTGAATGCTATCGACGTGTCCGCGCAAATCCAGCTTCGGGTACGCATCGACTTCGATCTTGACCTTGTCGCCGGCGCGCATGCGTTCGAGGTGCGATTCCTTGAAGTCCGCGGTCACCCATACATCAGGCGTGACGATATCGAACAGCGAGACACCGGCTTGCAGAAAGCTGCCCAATTGCACGTTGCGCCGCGTGATCCAACCGTCGGACGGCGCGCGCACTTCGCCATACGACAGGTTGAGGCGCGCCTGTTCGAGCTGCGCTTGCGCTTGCCGCACCTGCTCGCGGCGCTCGGCGACCGCGGCCTCGGTCTGACGGATTTGCTGCGGGACGAGGCTCGCGGTGCGCTGCTGCGCACGAGTCTGTTCGAGGCCGGCGCTTGCCGCTTGCCGCTGCGCGTCGGCGAATCGACGTTCTGTTGCGAGGTGGCGCGCGGATCGACGGCATGCTGGCGCACGTAGGCGGATTGCGCCTCGCGCAGATTCGCCTCGGCCGACGAGGTCTGCGCTGTGGCCTGCCGGTATTGCGCGGGATACGCGCTTCACGCTCGGCGGCAGTCGCATCGCAACCTGCGAAGTGCAGTGCAAATGCGGTGCGCGCAGTGCAGTGCAAGCCGGTCCGGGCGGCGTTGGTTTGTCTGAGCAATCCATGTGCCAGAGGGGCACGTGTCGGGGAACGCCGTCCCTTTGTCCGGCAGGCTTTGGAAGAACAGCGGAAGTGCTGTAAATTTCGCCAAGGGAACGGGCGCACGATCACCTATGCGGCACGCTACGTGCAGTACCGTGCCCCGTGTCTTAACTTTCATGGAGTCCGTGGCCGTGCAGCGTGCCGAGCGTGTCGCAGTCGATTTCCCCATGCCCTCGCGCAACTTTGC
This sequence comes from Paraburkholderia suaedae, assembly GCF_040812055.1. NCBI lineage: Bacteria > Pseudomonadati > Pseudomonadota > Betaproteobacteria > Burkholderiales > Burkholderiaceae > Paraburkholderia > Paraburkholderia suaedae. The sequence continues at coordinate 76,423 of NZ_JBFOAH010000011.1, forward strand.
CGCGACGCGGCGCATGCTGCTCATCGTGCTGGCCGTGTCGGTCGTGTTTCCGCTGGTTTGCCTTGGCGGCTACGGCTATTTCGATTACCAGCGCCGCATAGCAGATGCCAACGACGTGATCGACCGCCTCGCGCGCGTCACGGAGGAGCAGGCCGACAAGGTGCTGGATCTGAACCAGCAAATGGCCTCGCGCATCGTCGAATTGCTCGGCAACGCGGACGATGCGCAGATCGGTGGGCGCGAAGCCGAATTACACGAGCGCCTGCGCGAGATTGGCGGCGACTTCCCACAGGTGTCTTCGATCAGTGTGCTCGGCGCGAACGGCGAGCTGCTCGTGTCGAACATCGCTTATCCCGCGCCGGTCATTTCCATTGCTCAGCGCGAGGACTTCCTCTCCGCGAAAGCAAGGCGCCCGCAGCCGTATTTCTCACGGCCGTTGTACGGGGCGGTGTCCGGAACGCACGTGTTCAATACCACGATTGGACGTTCGGGCGCCGACGGCAAGTTCCTCGGCGTGGTGTCGGTGGCGTTGCGCAACGACTACTTTTCGCGCTTCTATCGCGAGCTGACCAATGGGGACTCGTCGCTGGTGCTGGCGCTCTATCGGCAGGACGGCAGTGTGCTGGTGCGCTACCCGGCGCGGACGGCGTACCCGAAATCGGCTCCGCAAAGCGCATTCACCGAGGCCTTGCGCGACAAGCAGCTGTTCGGACGCCTGCGGTTGCGTTCCCCGGTAGATGGCGTCGAGCGCCTGCTGGCGTTTCGGCGCGTCGGCGACTATCCGCTCTACGTGGTGAGCGCGTATGCGACCGACTCGATCGCGCAGGCCTGGCGCCGCCACTTCCTGATCATCGCCGCGCTCACGGCGGTGCCTTGCATCGCGATCTGGCTGCTGGTGGTCTACTCGCTGCGCCAGCTGGCGGGCGAGCGCCGCGCGTGGGAACGCTGGCAGGGCGAGGTGGCGATGCGGCTGTCCGCCGAGGCGTCGACCCGGCAGCTGCAGCGCATGAGCGCGCTCGGCAACCTCGTGGCCAACGTCGCTCATGACTTCAACAACCTTCTCATGGTGACGTCCGCGAACATGGAGCTTGCGCGGATCAAGGGCTATAACGACGTCGAAAACGAAGTGCTCGCGGTGGAGCGCGCGACCGCCTCCGCCGAATCGCTGACCCGGCGCCTGATGAGCGTTGCGCGCAAGCAGCCGCTAAAACAGGAGCGGATCGATCTGGCCCGCTGGCTGCCCGCGGCGGCGCCGCTGATCGACGCCACCCTCGGCGACACCGTCGAATTTGGGTTGAAGATGGTCGACGACGTATGGCCAGTGTTGGCCGACCCGACCGACCTCGAATTCGCCATCGCCAACCTGGCAGTCAACGCGCGCGATGCGATGCCGCGTGGGGGGCGCTTCCTGATCCGCTGCCAGAATACCCGGCTGGTGGGCAGCGACACCTTGCTGCCGGACGGCGAATACGTGCTGATGTCCTGTACCGACGACGGCGAGGGGATGTCCGAGGCGGTCGCGCGGCGCGCGTTCGAGCCGCTCTTCACCACCAAGCTGCGCGGTTCGGGCACCGGCCTCGGGCTCGCGCAAGTCTTGTCGATGTGCGAGCAGGCGGGCGGCACCGCGAAGATCGGCAGCGTGCCTGGCAGCGGCACCACGGTGCGGATGTATCTGCCGCGTCATCGCGAGCGCAAACCGGCAGCGGCGGAGGTCCAGACGCTGCAGCAGCCCGCGTCGACGCCGTCCGGCGTGGTGTTGCTGGTGGAGGACAACGCGGACGTGGCGGCCGGCGTCGCGGCCGTGCTGGAAACCTTCGGCTGTGGGGTGCGACATGAGTCCACCGCGGACCAGGCGTTCGAGGTGCTCAACGGCGGCGAGCGTTTCGAACTGGTGCTGTCCGACATCCAGATGCCGGGCAAGCTTAACGGCATCGACCTCGCGGAAAGAGTCCGCAGCGCGTGGCCGTCGCAGAAGATCGCGCTGATGACCGGCTACGCCGACGAACTCGAACGCGCGCGGCGCCTGGGTGTGGCGATTCTCGCCAAACCGTTCAATATCGACGAGCTGCACGCGCTGGTGGCCTGCGAACCGTAGCCAGCGGTCTGGCACGCCTGGCGTCGTCTTCCGTGCATTTGAAGCACTGTGTGCCGAGCTGCTATGGAGCGCGGCATAGCCCTTGCTAAAAGGAGTCGGAGGCATGCGTTTTCCGGCTGGCGCAGCTGGCGCAACCCGCTTCTTTCCTGACAGGAGATCAGCTATGAAGACCCGATACGCACTGCTCGTTTCGACATTGTTTGCCGCTTCGTCGCTCGCTGTGGCGCAAGGCGGCGGTGGTGGCGGTGGCGGGCCGGCCGGCAACGACCCGAGCGCCGGCAACACCACGGCCAATTCGACCCGCGAAGGCGGCACGCCGGCCTCGGGCGCGATGGCTCATCCGAGGAAGCATCACATGAAGCACTCCAAGGCGACCAAGCCGGCCACCGACACGACCAACATGCCGGGCGCCGACGCCAGCAGCGACACGAAGGGGCAGTAAAAACGGGCGGTGCAGGAACAGGCCGCTGAACCGGCGCGCCGCGCCGGCTCTCACGGCAGCGCTCCGCGACAGAACGGCGGGCGCGGGCTGATGCGCGGCGGCCCGGACAGGCCCAGGGATCGCCGTGCCTCGCCGGGTTCCGCGGCCGCCCGGACTGCTTGCGGCTCGGCATGGCGCACGGGGTTCGGGCCTCGCCGAACGGCACGACTGCCATCGAGGCTCGAGAGCCCGCCCCGGCAGCCCGCCACCGCAAGCCGGACTTTGCAATGCGACGCTACACACGCGACAATATCTGCTACTAGATAAAAAATATCGATAGTTGAACGCCCCGCCGTCATGGGACGAGGCCGGCGCAGATGCGGCGCATCGCACAAGGGATGAGTATGAGTGGCAGTAAAGCAGGTGCGCCCCGGACAAACGCGCGCAATGCCGTGCAGACGAGTTCGCCCGCAGGCGCGCAGACGACTCCGGGCCCCGCCGCCGGCTCGGCGGGCAGCGCCGCACATGCGGCCGGCGCACTGGACTTTCCGGTGGTTGGCATCGGCGCATCCGCGGGCGGCGTGCAGGCGTTGCTGCGATTCTTCGAGAACACCCCGACGAACATGGACATGGCCTTCGTGGTCGTGCTCCATCTGTCGCCCAACCATTCGAGCAGCGCCGACCAGGTGTTGCAGCACGTCACCGGCATGCCGGTGCATCAGGTGCAACAGACGCTGCAGGTGGAAAAGAACCACGTGTACGTCATTTCGCCGTCGCACGACCTCGCGCTCGACGACGGCCACCTGACGTCCACCGAAACCGACCGGCCGCGCGGCCGCCCGATCGCCATCGACCTGTTCTTCCGCAGCCTCGCCGACACCCACCGCGAACGCGCCATCGCGATCGTGCTGTCGGGCACCGGCGCGGACGGCGCGACCGGCATCGGCAGGGTAAAGGAGCAGGGTGGCGTGACGATCGCGCAGGCCCCCGCGGACGCCGATTACCCAGAGATGCCGCAGAACGCGATCGCCACCGGCATGATCGACCTCGCGCTGCCGGTCGCGGACATGCCGCGCAAACTGCGCGAGCTGGCCGACAATGCGCGCTCCATCCGCCTGCCGGTCACGGACGACGAACCGGAAACGATCGCGGTCAAGCCGGCCGATTCGGCCTCCGCCGCCGAGCGGGCCCTGCTCGGCGTGCTCGCCACGTTGCGCGCGCGCACCGGGCACGACTTCCGCCATTACAAGCGCGCCACCATCCTGCGGCGCATCGAGAGGCGTTTGCAGGTCAACGGCATTCCCGATCTGCAGGCCTACCAGGACTACGTGCTCACGCACCCCGACGAAACGCCGGCATTGCTCAAGGACATGCTGATCGGCGTGACCAACTTCTTCCGCGACCGCGAGATCTTCGAGGCGGTCGAGCGCGAGATCGTGCCGAAGCTGTTCCAGAAAAAAAGCGCGGATGACCCGGTGCGCGCATGGGTGGCGGGTTGCGCGACCGGCGAGGAAGCGTACTCGCTGGCAATGCTGCTCGCCGAATATGCGGAGCGGCAGGCAGACATTCCGGTGCATGTGTTCGCGACCGACATCGACGAGCGCGCGATTGCGTTCGCCCGCGCCGGTCTCTATCCGGAGTCCATCGCGGCTGACGTCTCGGCCTCGCGTCTGCGGCAGTTTTTCACCGCCGAGCGTTCCCACTTTCGCGTCACCAAGGCGATCCGCGAACGGGTGCTGTTCGCCGTACACAACGTGTTGCGCGATCCGCCGTTTTCGCGCGTCGATCTGGTGTCGTGCCGCAATCTGCTGATCTACCTCGATCGCAGTGTGCAAGGCCAGGTGCTGCAAATGTTTCACTTCGCGCTGCAACCGGGTGGCTATCTGCTGCTGGGCAGTTCGGAATCCGCCGAGGCCGCCGGCGAGCTGTTCACGGCCGTCGACAAGAAGAACCGCCTGTATCGCGCGAACGTGGTGACGAGTGCGCTGCGTCCGCCGATCAGCCTGCCCGTGCTGCAGCATAGCGCCGCCGCCGTCGCGCATGCGGGGCGCACGCCGCCGCTGCCGCAGGCGCTGCCGTTTGCGGCGCTGCATCATCGGATCCTCGAGCTGTACGCGCCGCCGAGCGTCGTGATCGACATGGATGCGAACGTCCTCCATATGTCCGAGCACGCTGGCCGTTTTCTGCGCTTCGCGCGCGGCGAACCGTCGTACAACCTGATCGCGTTGGCGCAGCCGGCGTTGCGGCTGCAATTGCGCGGCACCCTGTTCCAGGCGCTGCGCAGCAAGCAGGAAGCGTCGACCGAGCCAATCGACTTTCCGCCGCAAGGGCGGGTGCGGATCATCGTGCGACCTTATCGCGGCACCGAAAACGCGCCCGAATTCGCGCTGGTGATCTTCGAGGAGATTGCGGCCGATGCCGCACCGGCGCCCCGCGAGACGCCCATGCCGGCTTCGCAGGATTCGCTGCTGGTCCATCTGGAGGACGAACTACATCGCACCCGACAGGAATTGCGCTCGACGGTCGAGCAGTCGGAGGCGTCCACCGAGGAGCTGAAGGCGTCGAATGAAGAATTGCAGGCGATCAACGAGGAATTGCGCGCGGCCACCGAGGAACTCGAAACCAGCAAGGAAGAATTGCAGTCGCTGAACGAGGAACTTTTCGCCGTCAACGCAGAGTTGCAGTCCAAGATCGAAGAGACAGGCAAGGCCAAGGACGACCTGCAGAACGTGATCGCGTCGACCGGTATCGCGACGCTATTCGTCGATCGCGAGATGCGAATCAAGCGCTATACGCCGGCTGCGACGGAACTCTTCAACGTGATTCCGTCCGACGTCGGCCGTTCGCTGCACGACATCACGCACCGGCTCGACTATCCGCAACTGGCCGAAGACACCGCCGCCGTCGTCGAGTCGCTGCAGCTGATCGAGCGCGAGATTCGCAGCACCGACGGGCGCTATTTCCTCACGCGGCTGTCGCCGTATCGCACCACCGACGACCGCATCGAGGGCGCGGTGCTGAGCATCGTCGACATCAGCGCCCTGCGGCGCGCCGAGCAACGGGTGCGCGCGAGCGAAGAGCGGCTGCATCTGGCCGCGCAAAGCACCAACGACTTCGCGATCATCGTGCAGGACATGGACGGCCGCGTGGTGACGTGGAACAACGGTGCCGAACGGATCTTCGGCTACAGCGAGAAGGAGATGGTCGGGCAGATGCTCGACCCGCTCTATCTGCCGGAAGAGCGCGAAGCCAACGAGCCTGCGATCGAACGGCAACGCGCGGCGCGCGAGGGCCGCGCCGAAGACGAGCGCTGGTACGTGCACAAGAACGGCGCGCGGCTCTATTGCAGCGGCGTGATCACGCCGATCTCGTCGGACAGCTTCACAGGCTTTGCGAAGATCGTGCGCGATCTGACGCAGCGCAAAGGCACCGAAGCGCTCGAACAGCGCAAGATTTCGCTGGAACGCTCGGTGCGGCAGAAGATCGAGGCGGCCAGCCGGCTCAAGGACGAGTTCCTCGCGGTGCTGTCGCACGAACTGAAGAATCCGCTGAACCTGATTCACGTGAAAGCGGACATGCTCGACCGCGCGCCGTCCACCCAGGGGCTCTCGGTCGTGCACGACGCGGCCGATGCAATCCGCCGCTCGGTAGTGAGCCTTGCGAAGATCATCGACGACCTGCTGGACCTGTCGCGCGTGCGCACCGGCAAGCTGACGCTGGAGCGCTCGCGGGTGGACATCGCGGCGATCACGACGGCCGTGAGCAGTGCGATCGAGCCCGACGCGCTCGCCAACCAGGTGAGCGTGCAGGTGGATGGCGCGGCGCAGCCGTTCTTCATCGAGGCCGACCCGGTGCGCATCGAACAGATCTTGTGGAACCTCGTTAGCAACGCGGTGAAGTTCACCCAGCCAGGCGGCAGCGTGACGATCCGGCTTTCCCACGAAAACGGCCAGGCATGCGTCGAGGTGCGCGATACCGGACGCGGCATCGAACCCGCGTTTTTGCCGCAGGTTTTCGACATGTTCAGCCAGGCCGAGGGTTCGCATCGGCGGCATAGCGGCGGTCTTGGCATCGGCCTCGCGCTCGTCAAGCAACTGGCGGAGATGCATGGCGGACATGTGCAGGCCGAGTCGGCGGGGCTCGGCAAGGGCGCGCGGTTTCGCGTGTGGCTGCCGGTCGGCAGCGCGCAAGTGCCCGGCGAAAGCGGCGAAACGCCCGGCGACGCGAGCCTGCTCAAGGGCATGCGGATCGTGCTGGTGGACGACGCGGTGGAAAGCCTGCAGGCGTTCCAGGCCCTGCTCGAAATGGAAGGCGCGCAGGTGTGGCCGCAAACCAATGGCGCGGCGGCGCTCGCCCTCGCCCAGCATCAGACGTTCGACCTGATCCTCTCGGATATCGGCATGCCGGGGATGGACGGCTATGAACTGATCGCCGCGCTGCGCCAGCTGCCGGGGACGGCGTCGGTGCCGGCGCTCGCGTTGACGGGCTTCGGCCGCCCGCAGGACGCCGCGCGGGCCATCCGCGCGGGCTACGACGGACATCTCGGCAAGCCGGTGTCGCTCCAGGCGCTGGTCGACAAGATCGCGCGCACGACCATCGGCAGCCGCTGATTGAAAATCGGCGGGCTCGGGTCTGGCAAAGCGGGCCGTGCAACGTCCGACGTGCAACGCCTATCGGTAACGCCGGCGCTGGCGCTGGCGTGCAACGCCTGGCGCGAGGCGCCCGCGTCAGACCCGAGCACCAGGCGCGCCGTCCCGCAACATTCGCCTAACTCTTTTCCTGCGCCGCGTCGTACTTGCCGAGCGCGGCCGCACTGTTCAGGCGTGCGCGTTTGAGCAGCGCCTGCTGGGCCGCCGCAACGTTGCCCGATTGGCCGCGCCACGCCTGCAACGGCGGCTCCTGCAGCGCACGTCCGTACGAGAAGCTCAGGTTCCACGGGAGCGCGCCGAGCCGGTTCATCGCGTCGAGGTTCGCGGTCGCTTCCTCGGGCGATTGCCCGCCCGACAGAAACACGATGCCGGGCACCGCTGACGGCACCGTGCGCTTGAGCACCCGCACCGTATAAGCGGCGATGTCCGCGCTCGACGACGGCTGCGCATGCTCGGACCCGGCGAGCACCATGCTCGGCTTGAGCAGAATGTGTTCGAGCACCACGCGATGGCGGTGCAGCGCGTCGAACACTTCATGCAGCACCGCCTCGGTGACTTCCGCGCTGCGCTCGATCGTGTGATCGCCGTCCATCAGCACTTCCGGTTCCACGATCGGCACGATGCCGGCTTCCTGGCTGATTGCCGCATAGCGCGCGAGCGAGTCGGCGTTGGCTTCGATCGCGAGGCGGCTCGGCAGGCTCGCGGTGATGTTGTAGACCGCGCGCCATTTGGCGAAGCGCGCCCCTTGCCGCTTGTAATCGACGAAGCGCTTGGCGAGGCCGTCGAGTCCTTCGGTGATTTCGTCGCCGGGGGCGAGCGCGAGCGGCACCTTGCCGAGGTCGACCTTGATGCCGGGCACGATGCCGTTGCGGGCGGCGAGCTGCGGGAACGGCGTGCCGTCGTCCGCTTTCTGGCCGAGCGTTTCTTCGTAGAGGATCACGCCGCTCACGAATTCGCCCAGTCCCGGCGTGCCGAGCAGCAGATTGCGATACGCGCGGCGATTTTCCTCGGTCGAATCGAGGCCGATCGTCTTGAAGCGTTTGGCGATGGTCGGGCCGCTTTCGTCGGCGGCCAGCAGGCCCTTGCCGGGTTGAACCATTGCGCTGACGGTGGCTTGCAGCTCGCTACGGGTGTCCATGAAATGCCTCCCTTGCTCCGGTTGAGGATCAGATGCCGCGACAGTCCTTCGATCAGTTCAGGTGCAAAAAACGGCGGCTCGCGGTGTCGGCTGACGGCTGACGATCGCGCCTCGCGCCCGTCAAGACCGCTTCACTCGCCGAGCAGATGCAGCACGATGTCGCGCGGCTGCGTACGCCGGCGATGTTCGAACAGGTACAAGCCTTGCCACGTGCCCAGCACCATCTGTCCATGCTCGACCGGCACCGACAGCTGCACCTGCGTCAGCGCGGTGCGCAGATGCGCCGGCATGTCGTCGAGACCTTCGGCGTCGTGTTCGTAGCGCTCGGCGTCTTCGGGTGCGAGGCTCGCGAAGTAGCGCTCCAGGTCGCGCTGCACCGAAGGATCGGCGTTCTCCTGGATCAGCAGCGACGCGGACGTGTGGCGGCAGAACAGCGTGAGCAGCCCGGTGCTGATGACCTGGCCGGCGACGAAGCCGCGCGCCTGGGCGGTAAACTCGACGAGGCCTGGGGCGCGGGCCTTGACGCTCAGATGGTGGATGGCTTGTCGCATGATCGGTGAAACGTGGTGGGTCGGTGCGATGCGGTGGATGCGGTTGCGGTGCCGGCGGCTATCCGTGTAGGGTGCGGTGCACCGGACGAAGCGCCCGGGCGCGGGCTTGCCTGACAGCTTTGCACGACAGCGGCGCGCGAATCAGAGCGACGCAAGCGCTTGCGCGATTTCCTCCGCGCTGCGCGGCCGAACGACCCGCGCCAGTTCGACGCCGTCGCGCACGATCACGAGCGTCGGCCAAAGCTTGATCCTGAACGAGCGGCCCAGCGGCCGGCCGGGGCCGTCTTCGATTTTCAGATGTCTGAGGCCGCTATGCGGCGCGAGCGCGCGGGCAATCGACGCTTGCGCGCCTTGGCAGTAGCCGCACCAGTCAGTACCGAATTCGACGACCGTGACGCCGGACAGCGCGTCGAGTTCAGCGCGTGATGGTGCCTTCGGAGAGTAGGCTGTGCGGGTTGCCATGCGAGCTCCAAGCGTGTTCGAACTTTGCAGGCGCCTGTGGCCTGCAGTGGATTTGCCAAGAGTAGCAGCTATGCTGCTGATCGTCACAGCGCGGAGCCACGCGAGTGCGAGCGAGCCGGCGAGCGCCTCGTCCTCGCGTGGATTGCGAGCCCGGCGCCCGGGTTGCACCGCCGCGCGTGGAACCTCATGCCTGCGCTGCCACAGGGCGGCGCGCCAATGCGTTCAGGAAGGAAAATGGAAGCACGGATCTATCTGCACTATCCCGGCAACGACGAAACCGTGGCGATCGCGTGCGGCTTCAATTGGGCCGCCTGTCTGTTGGGTTTCATCTGGGCGTTGTCGAAGAAAATGTGGTTCGCCGCTTTCGTCATGCTGGGGGTCAATCTGATTCTGCTAGGCATGGGTTTGTGGGGCGAGACGGCCGACCTCATCGGGCTGGTGTTGTCGATTCTGTTCGCGGTTGCATGCGGCGTTTATGGCAACCGATGGCATCGCTGGACGCTCGAAAAGCGCGGCTACGTCGTGGTGTAGCGCGCCGGGTCGCCCTCTGCAGGAGCGCATCTTGCTCGCGTCACGCCGCCGCGAGACCGAACGCGCCGGGCCGTGGTGCATCGTGCGCGGCAGCGTCGAAGGACCTCGAAGGTGGTGCTCAACCCGTCATGGAGGCATCTATGCACTTCGCATTTGCAATCGCCAGCAGCCGGTCTGCCACATACTCCGCGAAACCCGCTCGTCGCAGGCGGCGCGTAACGCTGGCGGCGTCGCTGGTGGTGTCGTTCGGGTTGTCGTTCGCTGCATTGTTCGCCGCATCGACTATCGCCGCGCCGCTCGCCTACGCCGACGAGCCCGCCCAAGGAACTGCCATCCCAGGCACTGCTGCGCTTGCGGCTAGCGCTTCGGCGCCGCTCGCCGCCTCCGCGCCCGACGACACTTTCCTGCTCACCATCTTCCTGCGCCACGACGAGTCCAAACCGCTGCCCAAGATCAACGACCAGTTGCGCGCGCAAGGCTTCTTCCGGAACTTTCCGCCGCCCGGCATCGAGGTCGTGTCGTGGTACGTAATGATGGGCATTGGCCAGGTGGTCACGCTGCGGGTCCCGGCGAGCCGGTTGCGCGAAGTCAACCGGGCGATCGAATCGACCGCCTGGGGCGGCTACCGTACCGAGTTCTATCCGACTTACGACTACAAGGCGCAAGCGCAGCAAATGCGTGCAACCGACGGTAAGTAGCCGTCAGCGGACGCGCAGTTCGCCGATCGCGCCGTTATCGTACGAGGCGCGGCTGCCCGGGCGAATTTGGGATAGCGCGGCGCGGGTTTACGTGAGCGCAAGCCAGGTCGATAATGCCCCGGTCGCTCCGGCTCCGAACCTTCGGCGCGCATCGCGCTTAACGGCTCGCCCCTGACCACCGCCCCTCGTGCTGAAAACCTCACGCTTTTTCGGACTGCTGCGCATTCCCGGCTTCAAGCCGCTGGCCGCCGCCACCCTCATGCTCGGCGTGGCGATGTCGTTCACCGCGCCGTACCTGTCGCTATTCGGCGTCGAGCGCGCCGGCATGACGCCGTTCAGGCTCGGCGTGTTCATGACGCTCATCGCCGCGAGCGGCGTCCTCTCCAGCGCGCTCGCGGGCCGCTGGACCGATGCGAGCGGCAGGCATCGGCCGCTGCTGCTGGCCGCGCTCATCGCCGCCTCGCTCGGCTATTTATCCCTGTGCGTGGTGCGCGATTACCGGCTGCTGCTCGCGGTTGGCATCGTCTTCATCGGCGCAGGCGGCTCAGCCATTTCGATGGTGTTCGCGTTCAGCCGCGCGGCGCTGCCGGTGCCGGACCCGCAGGAGCGCGTGTTCGCGAGCGCGACGCTGCGCACCGTGCTGTCGGCGGCGTGGGTGTTCGGGCCGTCGGTGGGCGCACTGGTGCTCGCGGCCACCAGCTTTTACGGGCTCTTTCTGTTCGCCGCGGCCAGCTTCGCGAGCTGCGCGGCGATCGTGTGGCGCATGCGCGAGCCGCAGGGACATCTCGGCGATCACACCGTCGAGGACACCGCGTCAGAGCCGTCGGCGTCCATCACCGTGCCGCCGCTGACCGCGCCCGCAGAAGACGCGCACGAGGTGTTGCCAGGCGTTGCGTCGGCCAACGACATCGCCCGCGCGGTAGCCGCGCTGACACTGCTCGGACTCGCCGCGAACGCGACGATGATCGTGCTGCCGCTTTACATCGTACATGGGCTGAACGGCTCGCATCTGGACGTGTCGGTGATGCTCGGCCTCGGCGCGTTGATGGAGATTCCGCTGATGCTCGCGCTGGGCGCGAAGTCGGCGTCGCTGCACAAGCCGAATTGGCTCGCCGCATGCGCGGCGGTGCATGCCGCGTACTTCGTCGGGATGTCGCTGGCAGGCAATGTCAACGTGCTGATTCCGATGCAGCTGCTCAACGCATTCGTGGTGGCCGTGACCTCGTGCCTGGGAATGACCTATGTGCAGGATCTGATGCCGCATTCGCCGGGCCGCGCCACCGCGTTGTTCTTCAACGCCGCGCGGGTCGGCTCGATTCTGTCGGGCGTGTTGTCGGGGATGCTGGTGCAGGCGTTCAGCTATCGCGGCACGTTCGTGTTCTGCGGCTTGCTCGCGCTGTGCGCGCTGGTGCTGTTCGCGGTGCCCGGTTATCGCTACCCGCTGATGTGGGGGGCGATCACGGAGTTTGCCGTGCAGCAGCAGCGAAAGCTTCTGGCCAGGCGCCGGCAGCAGGTGCCTGGGCAGGGCGAGTGACGTCGGGCCGTGTGCGGCACTTGGCCATGCCCGCGCCCATGGCTTACGTATCCTTCACCTATTGCTCACGTATTGCTCACGGAGGACGGCGCGCGCGCGAATATGCCCGCACGCGCAGAGAGACGAACAGTCACGTCCATCAAGGAACTGTATGCCGCACCACGCCTCTGCAAAGAGGCGTATCGTCTTTAAACGCGCGCGGCGATACGCGCTGGCCGCACGAACGAGCCAAGGCAGCTACCGTGTGTCCGGCGTTCGCGCGCCGAGGCGACTACAGTGATCGGCACAAACCACGAGGCCGCTCGTGTGCATTGAATTCACTACTGAACGCGCTACTGACCTGGCAAAGAAGCACCTGTCGCGATCACACCGGCACCGTCTCGCGACCACTAGCCGAAACGAGATCGAGCAGCACAACGAGCCACCTTCCGGAGCGAGATATGCAGCTAGGCATGATTGGATTGGGACGTATGGGCGCCGACATGGTCCGGCGCCTGACAAAGGGCGCTCAGCAGTGCATCGCTTACGACGTGCAGCCAGCGGCGGTCGAAAGGCTCGAGCAGGAAGGCGTGGTGGGCGCGGCGTCGTTGCAGGACCTGGTCGCCAGGCTCGACAAGCCGCGCGCCGTGTGGCTGATGGTGCCCGCCGCGGTGGTCGATGCGACGCTCGAAAAGCTCGTGCCCTTGCTGGAGCCGGGCGACATCGTAATCGACGGCGGCAACTCCTACTATCACGACGATATCCGCCGCGGCCAGCAACTCGCCGCGCGGCAGCTTCACTACGTGGACGTCGGCACGAGCGGCGGCGTCGCGGGGCGTGAGCGCGGCTACTGCCTGATGATCGGCGGCGAGCCCGAGGTCGTGAAGCGGCTCGAACCGATTTTCTCGACACTCGCGCCGGGCGCTGCCGCGGCGCCGCCCACCCCGGGGCGCCCCGCGAGCGCGAGCACCGCCGACCAGGGCTTCCTGCATTGCGGACCGCAAGGCGCGGGGCACTTCGTGAAGATGGTCCACAACGGCATCGAATACGGGATGATGGCCGCGTATGCGGAAGGCCTGAACGTTCTGCGCCACGCCGACGCAGGCAAGCACGCCCGCGAAGCCGACGCGGAAACAGCGCCGCTGCGGCGCCCCGAGCTGTACCGGTACGACCTGAATCTCGCCGACGTCACCGAGGTCTGGCGGCGCGGCAGCGTGATCGGCTCGTGGCTGCTCGACCTGATCGCCGGGTCGCTCGCCGGCGACGCCGATCTGCGGAATTACGCGGGACGCGTATCCGATTCGGGCGAGGGACGCTGGACGGTAGCGGCGGCGATCGACGAAGGAGTGCCCACGCCCGTGCTGAGCGCGGCGCTGTTTGCGCGCTTTAGCTCGCGCGGCGAAGCGGATTTCGCGAACCGCGTGTTGTCGGCGATGCGGCATGATTTCGGCGGCCACGTCGAAAAAGCGGCGCAGGCAGGAGAGGGGCCGAAGGGCTAGGCTCGTCGGGTCATCGTACGGTTGCGCGAGCGGGGGGCAGGACGGGACGTCAATGCACGGTCTCAGCGGGTGACCCGGGGGTGAGCCGGGATGACCCGGGGTGATCTGATGTGAGCTGAAGTGACCTGAATGCCCGACGCGCGCGACCCGACCCCGCGACCGAAGCGCGCGCCCCCAACACATGGCCCGGCGCGCCGCCCGCGCGCTCGACCCCGCCAACAAGTCAACGCCCCACGACACACCTCAAGCAAGGAAGCCGCGATGCAAGCCACCCCCTCCACGCCGCACGACGTCGTCTTTCTGTTCGACTGTGACAACACGCTGCTCGACAACGATCACGTGCTGTCGGACTTGCGCTCGCACATGATGCGGGAGTTCGGCGCCGAGAATAGCGCGCGGTATTGGGAAATCTTCGAGGACTTGCGTGCCGAGCTGGGCTATGCCGACTACCTGGGCGCATTGCAGCGCTACCGGCGCGAGCATCCGCGCGACACGCGGCTCTTGCTGATGGCGTCGTTCCTGATCGAGTACCCGTTTGCGAACCGTCTCTATCCGGGCGCGCTGGATGCATTGCGACATGTCGGCAAGCGCGGGCCCACGGTGATCCTCTCCGATGGCGACGTGGTGTTCCAGCCGCGCAAGATTTCCCGCTCGGGGTTATGGGACGAAGTGGAAGGACGCGTGCTGATCTACATCCACAAGGAACTGATGCTCGACCAGGTGATGGAATGCTACCCGGCTCGCCACTACGTGATGGTCGACGACAAACTGCGCATTCTGGGCGCGATGAAGCAGGCGTGGGGCGGCACTTTGACGACGGTGTTTCCGCGCCAGGGTCACTATGCTTTCGATCCGAAAGAGATCGCGAGCAACCCGGCAGCGGATGTGAGCATCGAACGGATTGGCGAGTTGGCGAACTTCGATCTCGATGCGCTGATGGGGGAGAACCGCGGTTCGTAGATGCGGGCGCGGACCCACATGCTTGCTCCATTCCATCGAGCGCTCGACGAAAACCGCCCGCACTGCCCGGCGCATCATGACCGGCCGAGCTGGTCGAGGCGCGCTTGCGCATCGCCCGCGCCCATGCGCGCGGCCGCCTCGCGTGCCGTGACGCCGTTCGCATCGCGGGCGTTGGGGTCGGCGCCGTGCGCGATCAGCAGTTCGATAATCGCGGTGCGATTGAACATCGCGGCGACCATCAATGCGGTGCGGCCATCCGGCGATGCTCCTTCGACGTCCGCGCCGTGCGCGAGCAAGGTCTCGATGACCTTGGCGAAACCCTTGAAGGCCGCGCCGGCGATCGGCGTCTGGCCGTTGTCGTTGCGCAGATTCGGATCGGCCCCGCGTTCGAGCAGCGTGCGCACCGCGTCCGCGTGACCGTGGTAGCTCGCCAGCATCACGAGGCTGTCGCCTTTGTCGTTGCGCAGGTTCGGCGGCGCGCCTTTTTCTATCACCGCGGCGAGCATCGCAGCATCGCCACGCCGTGCGAGATCGAAAATCTGTTGCGCGAGCGCCTGCAGTTCGAGGTCCAGGTGCGATCCCGAAGGGGCTGTGGTATCGGCGGCATCCGTCAATGGAGTCTCCTTGCGATGGAACGGGACAACAGCAACGCGGGGCGACGCGGCGCTCGCGCAACATCGCTCATGATTCGCAGTTTGCGCGCGAGCCGCGACTGTTGCATTACAAGAGGCTGAACAGCTTGACCAGCAACCCGAATACGCCGAGCAGTACACCGACGCCCACGCACACCAGCACGACGGACAGAACGATGATCGCTAACATTTTGGCAGGGCGGTGTGTCGACATGGCGGCGTTGCAGTAAGAGGGAAGGAAGGCGGGGCGCGTGGGTGGCGCTCCGCTACGCATCGGGCTTGCGGTTCGAGCAGCCCGGTTTGAACAGCTTAATACATTGAGTGCCGGTGCAGCGGAAGTCTACTGGAAGATCGGCGGATGCGGCGGCCGGCCCCGCTCGGTCCCTGGGGCTCGGACCCGGGGCAAAGCTTCCTGCTGGTGAGATCCGCTTCGTCAATGTGGTCGATCTGTTCCGGCTGATGCCCGCCCGTGCGCATCCGCACGAACTGTCCGACCGCGACTTCGACTCGCTGTTCACCACCAGCAAGCCGGTGATCTTCAACTTCCATTCGTATGCGTCGCGCATGCACAAGCTGACCTTTAACCGCACGAATCACGACAATCTGCACC
The DNA here is from genome assembly GCF_040812055.1 of Paraburkholderia suaedae. Classification (NCBI taxonomy): domain Bacteria; kingdom Pseudomonadati; phylum Pseudomonadota; class Betaproteobacteria; order Burkholderiales; family Burkholderiaceae; genus Paraburkholderia; species Paraburkholderia suaedae. Next base: position 92,182 of record NZ_JBFOAH010000011.1, read on the forward strand.
TGCATGGCTATTTCGAAAAGGGCAACATCAACACGCCGCTCAAACTGGCCATCGTCAATCACGTCGATCGTTTTTCGCTGGCAATCAATGTGATCGATCGCGTGCCGTCGCTGCGCGGCGTCGGCGATCATACGAAGGAATGGCTACGCGGGCAGATCATCGAACATCTGGCTTGCGCATGCCGAGGGTATCGACCAGGACGTGGTCCGCAAGTGGACGTGGATAGGCTGAGCGGGCATGCCCGAGCGTTAGCGAGCCTGGCCCGACACGGACCGATGCTATCCCGACTTGACAACTGTGCGATCCGAGACGCCCGTCACGCCGAACAGGCGACTCACGTCTTCGAGCACGGCGGCTCTTTGCTGCTCGCTTTGCAATTCGCCGCGCAGCGTGATGCGGCCGCGCGAGACTTTCAGCTTGACCGTGTGTTTGGGCACGGCGGCATCCCACGCGAGCCGGCGGATCGCTTCCGTGGCAATCTGCGCGTCGCTCAGGCGCGCGGCCTCGTCGCTTTCGCGGCCGGCAGTGTGCGCCAGGCGGTGCTTCGCGACGCGGGCGGCGTGCATGGATGCTCCACAGAAACGATCTTGGTCAGACAACAGTAGCAGACAGCGCGCAATTGACCGTCGACGACAGCAACGTGCGCGGCGCTGCCCGGCGTGCGAACCGCGAAGCGGCCCGCATCCACTCGCTCGCGCTGCCGGCATGGCTACCCCGCGGCGCCCCGGGCCGTTTATCATAGTGCCCACAAACCACAACGCGCCGCCTGCTTGTTTGCCACGGTAACGCGCATCATCCACGAGACCCGGCGGCTTATGTCGCGACATCATTTATGAACTCCACTCCCGACGCTTCCTCCCGGCCTGCGATCCGTGCCTTGACGTTGCTCGAAGGACGCGTGCTCGGCGTGCTCGTCGAGAAGCAGCACACCGTGCCCGACAGTTACCCGCTCTCGCTCAACGCGCTGACGCTCGGCTGCAACCAGAAAACCGGCCGGGTACCAGTGATGAACGCGACCGAGGCCGAAGTGCTGACCGCCCTCGACGGTCTCAAGCGGCTCAGCCTCGCGCTGGAAGGCAGCAGCAGCCGCGTGCCGCGCTTCGAGCACAACATGAATCGCGTGCTCGGTTTGCCGAGCCAGTCTGCGGCGTTGCTGACCACGTTGCTGCTACGCGGTCCGCAAACCGCCGCCGAGTTGCGGCTGAACAGCGCACGTCTGCATGGCTTTGCCGATATCTCGTCGGTCGAGGCGTTTCTCGATGAAATGGCTGCCGCCGATCCGCCCCGTGTCGCCAGGCTGGCGCGCACGCCTGGCGAGCGCGAGAACCGCTGGACGCACCTGCTGTGCGGCGAAGTCAGCGCGAGCGAGCTTGCGCAGCCGGGCGCGGAGGACGAGTCGATGCCGTTGTCCGCTTTCGAAGCGGTGAAGGCCGAGCAGAAGCGTTTGGCCGACGAGGTGAGCCGGCTGCAGACGGTGGTCCGGCGCATGGCGGCTGAGCTGGGCATGAGCGTCGACGATCTTTGAAAGGCGGCAAGCCCGAGCCGGCACGCCGCGGTCCTGTTTGAAGGAGCCTTCGAACAGGACGATTCTATCGCTTGCGCGGTTCGCGGGCAGCCTTCGCCAACTCGTCGCGCAACGGCTCGCGCCGCACGTCGATGCAACGACGCTTCACGGTCGATCGCTCACGCATCGCGACTGCGCGGCGTGTCCGTCGACAGTGTGCGCTGCGTGCGGTAGAAGATGCGCGGCGGCACGTTCGGCGAATCTTCCGCGAGCCGGTCGAGTTCGTCGCGAATCGCGGTGAGATAGTGGCCGTCGCGCGCGTCGGGATCGCCGGCAAAGACCGCTTCGAGCTTGCGGCGCACGGCGCCATAGCGGGCGCCGGCCACACGATGCTTCTGTGCACGCTCCGCATAGCGAAGGAAGGTCTGCAAGGCGGCCGACACCACGGCCGCTACGCTTACAATCCCGACGAACATGCGCATTTCAATCGACACCGCGGCCAATCTCAGCGACGCGAACGCCGCGGTGCCGACGAACGCGGTCAATGCTGTCACGAGCCAGCCGATTCCGCGCTCGCGCGCGGACAGCAGATCGGCCATGTCGTAGTGGCTCATCTGCGATTCGCGCGCGCGGCGGATCCACTTCAGCAGCAGTTCGTTTTCGTCGACCGGAGGCTCGTAGGCGGGCAGTGTCGTCATGTCGCTCATGGGGCGGTGCGGTGGCGCACGCCTCGTAATGGCCTGACGATACTGTGCCACACGATACGCGCCATCGATGTGCCGCGCGTGATGCGCGCTGCGGGGACAGCGTGCGTCGGGTGCACATGAGATGCGAGGACGCGAACCGACGGCCCAGCGTCCGCGCTTTCAGCGCAATGCGAGCGACCGCAAGCGGCGGTCGCCGACGCGCCGTCCCGTCCCGTTCGCTCAATCGTACGAAAACGCTCCGCCGAATTTCTCGATCCGCTCGAGCGCCATCCCCGATCCACGCACGACGCAAGTCAGCGGCGCTTCCGCCACGAACACCGGCAGCCCCGTTTCTTCTGCGAGCAGCCGGTCCAGATCGCGCAGCAGTGCCCCACCGCCCGCCAGTGTGATGCCGCGCTCCGCGATGTCGGCGCCTAGTTCCGGCGGCGTTTGTTCCAGCGCGATCTTCACGGCGGAGACGATCTGGTTCAGGGGATCGGTCAACGCTTCGAGAACCTCGTTGCTGGACACGGTGAAGCTGCGCGGAATGCCTTCCGACATATTGCGGCCCTTCACTTCCATCTCCTTGACTTCCGAGCCTGGAAACGCGGAGCCGATTTCCTTCTTGATTGCCTCGGCCGTCTGCTCGCCAATCAGCATGCCGTAGTTGCGGCGGATGTAATTGACGATCGCATCGTCGAACTTGTCGCCGCCGACGCGCACCGAGCCCTTGTACACGATGCCGCCGAGCGAGATCACGCCCACTTCCGTCGTGCCGCCGCCGATGTCGACCACCATCGAGCCGGTCGGGTCCGACACCGGCAGGCCGGCGCCGGTCGCGGCGGCCATCGGCTCTTCGATCAGGTAGACCTGCGAGGCGCCCGCGCTATGCGCAGCTTCCTTGATCGCACGGCGCTCGACCTGGGTCGAGCCGCACGGCACGCAGATGATGATGCGCGGCGACGGCGCGAACATGCGCGACTCGTGCGCCATCTGAATGAAGCGCTTGATCATCTGCTGCGTGATGTTGAAGTCGGCGATGACGCCATCTTTCATCGGGCGGATCGCCTCGATGTTGCCGGGTACCTTGCCGAGCATCTGTTTCGCTTCCCTGCCGACGGCCAGAATGACCTTCTTGCCATTCGGGCCGCCTTCCTGACGAATCGAGACCACCGAGGGTTCGTCCAGCACGATGCCTTTGCCACGCATGTAGATCAGCGTGTTCGACGTGCCGAGGTCGATTGCCAGGTCATTGGAAAAATAGCCACGCAGAAAACCGAACATGCAAATTCCTGTGTGTCGGAGAGCGGCCGCGCGAGCGCCGCCGGGGGGGCCGCCCGATGGCGGCCGGCGACCAGCTGATGGTCGAAGGAGAGGGAAGAATAACAGCTTCGCGTGCGAGGGCGGGAGCGGCAGTTGTGTTGGCTGCGTGGGGCCTGCAACGACGGGATGCCGATATTCGGAGAATCATCGGTTGGCCTGCGCGGCATCGCACGCGAAGCGACGATAAAGAGCAGTACGGCGAGAGACCACGCAGCTCAGGGCTGGCTGGACGTGTACGCCGCTATGAACGATCGCGACTGCGTGCGCGGGTCGCGCCGGTAATGACGGCCACGCCGAGCAGAATCACAGCGACGATTTCGATCGTGTGTTGAGCCACGTGCAGGGTCATCAATCCCCAGCAAACGCCGCCGATCAGAATGATCCAGCCAGCCAGATAGATGAGCAGGGTCACTGTTGTTCTCCTAGTTCGATTCGATGGGTGCGCCCATAGCGTCCCGTGGACAGCGCGAGCGCATGGCCCGGATTCACCCCGTGATCGGCAAGCGATCAACGGGTCTGTCGAGACGCAGGTTTCGTGCCCGGCTCCGTGTGTCGGCCAGTGGCGCGGCTCTGTGCGCGGGCCAAGGCTGAGCGCTGTCTTTCCCATGCGCGCCAACGAGCCGACGAGCCAACGAGCCGCCGACAGCGCGATCGAAACGCGTAACCCCGTTATTCGAATCGCGTCGTAGCGCAAGCTCAGCGCGCCGAAGTCGGCCCGAGGCGCGCCGCGATGGTTCTGCAAGCGGCCAGCAACGGTTCGATATAGCGCGTTTGCGCGTCGGCTTGCCTGCGGTACGTCGGCATGCTGATGCTCACGCAGCCCACCGCGCGTCCGTCGACGCCGCGAATCGCCGCGCCGTAGCAGGAGATCGCGACTTCGTTCTCTTCGCGATCTTCGGCGTAGCCTCGCTGCGCCGTGGCGTTCACTTCTTTGCGCACTTCGTCGAGCGTGGTCATCGTGTGTTCGGTGAAGCGCGCAAGCGGCGCATCTTTGAGCAGCGCTTCGCGTTCGGCCTCGCCGAGCGTAGCAAGGTACGCCTTGCCGACCGAACTGGACGTCAGCGACACGCGCGTGCCGATACGCGAGGCCATGCGCACCGCGTGCGGACTTTCGAGCTTTTCGATGTAGACCATTTCGCCCTGGCTCGGTACGGCCAGGTGGATCGTCTCTGACGTGAGGTTGCGCAGTTCCATCAAGGCGTCGACGGCGGCAAGGCGCAAGTCGGAGCGCTCCCAACTGCGGCTTGCCAGATTGACGAGGCGCGGGCCGAGCCCGAAGGTGTTGCCCGCCGCGCACGTGCCGACGATCAGCCCTTCGGCCTGCAACGCAGCAACGATACGGTGAACGGTAGGGCGCGGATAGCCGCTCGCCGCGCTCAGCTTCGCGACGTTAGGCGGCGTCTGCGCGTCGGCGATCAGTTGCAGCACGGCGATGAATTTGGAAAACGCGGCAGCGCCCGCAACGGTTTTGGAATCGGCGGCGCCGACGCTCGGGGAAGGCTTGGAATCGGTGGTCGACATCAGGCTAGGGTAGGGCACGGTTGAGCAATTATGCCTTCATTTTCCGGCCTGGAATCTTGCCGGAGTGAGCGGCTATCCCGGCGCGTGTGATCTCCTTCGACACCCGGGCGTCACGCGACCAGGTAGCCGCCATCGACGGGCACGATCGCGCCGGTCATGAACGAAGCCGCGGGCGTGCAGAGAAATACGGCGACCTGCGCGACTTCGTCGGGCGTGCCCCAGCGACGCATCGGCGTGCGCTCCAGAATTGCTTGCGAGCGGCCGACGTCGTCCTGCAACGCCTGTGTCAGCGGCGTCGCGATCCAGCCCGGCGCGATCGCATTCACGCGAATACCGTCAGCGGCATAAGCGAGCGCGAGCGACTTGGTCAACTGCGCGACCCCGCCCTTGCTCGCGCTGTACGCAGGCACGAGGCCGCCGCCGAAGAAACTGAGCATCGACGCCGTGTTCACGATGCAGCCCGACGACGCCTTCAGCAAGTCTCGCGCAGCCGAACACACGCGCATCGTGCCGTTCAGGTTGATGTCCAGCACGCGCTCGAAGACCTCCATGCGATGTTCTTCGACGCGGCTGATCACGCCCGCGCAGTTCACCACGATGTCGAGTCGCTCGAACGCCCGCAACGCGGCGGCCACGTCGTCGCCCGAGCGCACGTCCAGGGTGACGCGCTGGATAGTGGCGTCGAGCGTGTCAGGCGTGCCCTCGGGCAGCGGCAAACCCGCGGTCACCGTTTTCGCGCCCAGCCGCGCGAGCTGGTTCGCGATCGCCGCGCCGATGCCGGAGAAGCCCCCGGTGACGAGCGCAGCCTTGCCCTGGAGTAGTTGATTCTGGAAGGTCATGTGAGTCAGCAACGAGTGCTCAGGTGGGTTGCGTGTTGACCGCCTCGGGCAGCGGCGCGGGCGCCACTTCCTTGACAACGAACAGATAGACGAAGGCGGCCGCGAATGCCACGCCCGCGCTGATCAGCAGCGCATTGACGAACGAGTGCGTTTGATCCACGACGATGCCGGTGATGACCGGCGCGAACGAGCCGCCCAGATAGCCGCCGAAGTTCTGCATGCTGCCGAGCGAGGCCACCAGATGGCGAGGCGCAGCGACGCTGACTAACGCCCAGGCGGTGCCGCTCGACATATTCACGAAGAACATCGCGCACGACACATAGACGATCGCGAGCGTGGTGCTCGGCGTATACGCGGCGGGCACCGTGAACGCCGCCGCGCCGATCAGGCCAATGCAAAGCGGCCACTTGCGGCTGCGGATGGGCGCCATGCCGCGCTTGAGCAGATAGTCGGCGATCAGACCGCTGCTGAGCATCCCGATGGTGCCGAAGATGTACGGAATCGATACCAGCCAGCCCGTGTGTGCGATGCTCAGGTGACGCTCTTTCTCCAGATAGCCGGGCAGCCACGTGAGGTACAGCCAGACCATGTAGATCACGCCCATGAAGCCGAAGATCATTCCCCAGGTATTGCGCAGCTTGAACAGCGCGCCCCATTCGGCGAAGCTCAGGCCGGCCGGACGCTCGACGATCCGCGTGCCTTCGTCCAGGTGCGCGGTTTCGGCGTCGGTGAGCGCGACCTGGTCGCGATTGCGGTAGACCACGTACCAGCCGAGCGCCACGAGAATGCCGAGCACGCCCATGATGATGAACATGGATCGCCAGCCGAACGCGAGCATCAGCACCGTGAGCAGCGGCGGGGCGATCATCGGCGCGATGGTCGACGACGAGATGAAGGTGCCGGTCGGCCGGCCACGCTCGCGCATCGCGAACCATTCGTTGACCACCTTGGCGCCCGCGGGAAACAGCGGCGCCTCGGCCACGCCGAGCACGACGCGCGCGGTGAGGAATTGATTGAGCGTCTGGACGAAGCCGCCCGCCATCTGCGCGATCGACCACACCAGCATGCCGAGCCCGAGCATCGCGCGCGAGCCGAAACGGTCGAGCAGCGCGCCCACCGGCAACTGCGAGAACGCATACGACAACGAAAACGCCGATAGCAGCAAGCCCATTTGCGAGGCCGACAGATGCAGCTCCTCGCTCACCAGATGATTGGCGATCGACAGCGTGCTGCGATCGAGATAGTTGACGATGCCTGCGATCGTCAGAAAGACGACTGCGACCAGCTGGATACGTTTCAGACGCTGCGACTTCTGAAGCATGGTTGTCTCCGGAGCAAGGGACTTGCTGGATGATTGGAATAGTACGGGTAAAGAAGCGAAGCAACGACGATGCAGGCGCGGTTCAGCGGCGGACCAGGGCGCACCCCGTCCGACGGACCGATCGACAATCGCGCCCATGCTAAATGCACCGGAATCCGAACAAATACTTGGCGGCGACTTCTGCTGTCGTGCCAGTCGCGTTTATGTCGATCATCGTCTGCAAGCGGGACGGCGACGCTTGCGCGCGCGCTGCGGTCTTCATCGCAGCCGGCGAACTCATCGGATGAACTGGTCCACGTAGTCTTCACCGAGGCCGACCGCCGCATAGTGCTTGCGGCACATGTCGATCTTGGTGAACACGTCCTCGTAGCCCGTGTAGTTGCCGTACGGGTCGCAATAGAACATCACACCGTTCACCTGGAAATACGTGATCATTTCTTCCACGTCGTCGGGCACGTAGAGCGTGTGCGTTTCGCCGGGCGGCTCGTACACGTAGCTGCCTTCGCTCGCTTCCCAGTCGTGCTCCAGATAACGCCAGCGGCCCTTGAGGACCATCCCGTGCACGCTTTGCGGATGACGATGGCGGCTCAGCACGCCGGACTTGCGAACCCGCAGCAGGTTCATCCAGTAGCCTTGCGACGCGTTCAGGCACAGCGGGCGAAACGACACGTTTTCGGCCTGGGGAACCCACAGGCGTTCATCGGTGGGGATCGCGAAGGGAACGACGATCTCCTGCTGCGCTTCTTTCGGGAACGGCAACTGATACGGCGTCATGGCGGAAGGGTTAGCCTCGGGCATCGGGTCCTCTTTCGAAATGTCCATATGATGGATAAACAGTCCACAATATGGTTATTATCGGAACGCTGTCGAGCGCGGTCAATCCTGGGGAATTCACTTAAAGGGGCCCGCAGGCGAGCAAGTTTCAGACACGCCATCGGCTTCGGAAAGACGGTCGCGAGCATCCTCACACATGCTGTCATGCGCCGGGCCGCCCCGCCGCGTGCTCGCATTGCGGCGCCGGCTGGCGTGCGGATGAACCGCCTGATCGCTCACCATCTTTAAGCTTCGCTTAAGTGCAGGCCACTACATTACGCATCCTTTCCGCAACCCACCGCAACGTCTCCAACCTATGATCATCAAGCAATATTGGCGCGGCAGCGCTGCCGTCTGCGTCGCGCTCGCGGCTGCCGGCACATATGCGATTACCCATCGCGAAGCCGATGCATCAATTAGTCATGCTAATGGACAGCTCGCCGCGCCGGGCGCTTCGTCTGGCATCACCGGCACGCGCTCTTCCGCGCCGGATTTCTCCAGCATCGTGACGCGCTACGGCCCGGCGGTCGTGCACATCGGCGCGAAGCAGGCTGCTTCGCCCGACGAAAACGGCGAGACCGGACGCGGTGGCGAAGCGCTGGGTTCGGGCTTCGTCATCAGCGAGGACGGCTACGTGCTCACCAATAACCACGTGGTCGAAGGCGCACAGACAGTCACGGTGAAGTTGATGGACGGCCGTGAATTCCACGCCCGGGTGGTCGGCACCGACAAGACATCCGACGTCGCGGTGCTGAAAATCGAAGCATCCAATCTGCCGACCGTGAAGATCGGCAACCCGGCGGACAGCAAGGTCGGAGAGTGGGTGGTCGCGATCGGTTCGCCGTACGGCTTCGACAATACGGTCACCTCGGGCATCATCAGCGCAAAAGCACGCCAGTTCTCCGACGACAGCCCGATCCCGTTCATCCAGACCGACGTGCCGGTCAATCCCGGCAACTCGGGCGGCCCGCTGTTCAATCTGAATGGCGAAGTCATCGGCATCAACTCGATGATCTATTCGCGCACGGGCGGCTTCCAGGGGCTCTCGTTCGCCATTCCGATCGACGCGGCGATGCACGTGAAAGACCAACTGGTGCGCACCGGTCATGTCACCCGCGGCCGCATCGGCGTGGGCGTACAGCCGGTTAGCGCGGAGCAGGCGAAGCAGTTGGGCCTCGACTCGACGCATGGCGCGCTGGTGGGTTCGGTCGATCCGAGCGGGCCGGCACAGGCGGCCGGCTTGCGCGAGGGCGATGTGATCGTCGGCGTGAACGGCGCGCGGATCGGCAGCACGACGGAATTGATGGCACAGGTCTCGCAACTCGCGCCGGGCAGTACCGCGACGGTCGACGTATGGCGTAACGGCGGCGAGCGCAAGCTGTCGGTCACGGTCGGTGCGCAGTCGCCGCAGATCGCCTCGGCTGCGCCCCGCGCGCGGCAGCAGCAGCCGGAGCAGGCGCGTCCGCGTCTGGGCGTTGCAGTGCGACCGCTTACCGACGACGAGCGCCAGGAAGCGTCGCTGCCCGGCGGCGTGGTGGTGCAGCAGGTAAGCGGTCCGGCCGCCGCGGCGGGCATTGAGGCTGGCGACGTCATCGTTGCGGTGGACGGCCATGTGATTCGCGGCGTCGAACAGCTTCGGCAGCTGATTGCGCAAGCGAACGACAGCGTTTCGATCACCGTGGTGCGCGATGGTGAAGAAGCGTCGGTCAACGTAACGCTGGGCTGATCTGCTGGCGGCATCTCAACAAGCAATCCAGCGAAGGGCGGCACTGTGCGTCCCGGGACGCGCGCAGTGCCTTAGCGGATCTGCCGGTTACCATCCTCTTGCGGCGGATCCGGCCCACCGCCCAGCGCGACGTAAAGCGACACATTGTTTTGCAGCGCTATTGCGCGCAGCTGAATGAGCTGCTGTTGGGCATCGAACAGATTGCGCCGCGCATCCACCACTTCGAGATAAATCGAAATACCGTTTTCGTAACGCAGCTCGGCGGTTTCCGCGAGCTGCCGTTGCGCTTGCACAGCCTGTTCCTGCGCCGCAATCTGTTGTGCGTAGCGCTGCCGTCCGATCAATGCATCGGATACCTCACGAAAAGCCACCTGCACCGTGCGCTGATAATTGGCGACCAGTTCATCGCGCCGCGCGTGTGCCTGCGAGAGTTGGGCCTGACGCTGGCCGGCATCGAAGATCGGCATGGCGAGCAACGCGCCGAACGACCAAGCCTGGCCGCCGGGCACGAACAGGTCGCCCAGTTCCGCCGACGCATAACCGAAACTCCCCGTCAACGCGATGCGTGGAAGGAAGTCGGCGCGCGCCGCGCCGATATCCGCATCGGCGGCGCGCAACTGCTCTTCGGCCTGCAGGATGTCCGGCCGATTGACGAGCAACGCGGACGGTAGTCCGGGGTCCAGTTCATTGAACTGTCTGGCGTCGGCGATTGGCGATGCGCTGCGCAGCGCAGCGCATCCCCTGACTCTTGGTTCAACGGACCGCCCACCAGCACGACTAGCTGGTTACGCTGCTGCTCGGTCGTTCTTTGCAGTTCCGCCAACTGGGTCTGCGCCTGAGTCATGAGGATCGCGGCCTGCTCGTAGTCGACCATCGAGGTCGCGCCGGCGTCCAGACGATCCTGCGCGACGGCAAGCGCATACCGGCGGCTCGCAAGCGTCTGCTCGGCGAGCGCGATGCCTTCTTCGCCGGAACGGATCGCATAGTAGCTGGCCGCGACATTGCCGATCAGCGACAAACGGAATGCGCGCTGCGCCTCGACGCTCGACAGATACCTGAGGCGCGCGGCATCGCTCACGTTGCGCACACGCCCCCAGAAGTCCAGTTCGAACGAACTCACCGCCGCCTGAACGTTGTATTGATTGAATTGAATCGACATGCCGGTGTCGCCCAGTTCCGGCTCGATCGAACTGAGCGGCGCCTTGGTGCGGGTCGACCCGGCGTTCACGTTCAGCTGCGGAAAGCGCGCGGCATTCTGGATGCGATAGAACGCGCGCGCCTGCTCGATGCGCGCGACCGACGCGGCGAGGTCGCGGTTGCGTTCGAGCGCCGTGGCGATCAGCAGTTTCAATTGCGGATCGGCGAAAAAGGTCTGCCAGTCGACCTCGGCTGCCAGACGTGAGTTCGGCGAGGCCGGTGCGGCTGGTGAAGTGGGCAACGCCGGTGTGTCGAAACGTTCAGCGATCGGCAACTCGGGCTGGCGGTACGTCGGCGCGAAATTGCACGCCGCAAGCGAGCAGCAGACGAGCGGGAGCAGCATTCGCTCAAGCATCATGCGGTCCTCCGCCTGGTCCGCCATGAGCTGGCGTGGGTGCAGATTGCGGCGCCGCGTCCAGATGGTCGGGATCGCTGTCGCGCTTCTTGCGGCTCAGCCAGCGGCGCGCGGCCACATAAAAGAGCGGCGTGAAAAACACGCCGAACAGCGTCGCGGTCAACATGCTGCCCATCACGCCGGTACCCACCGCGCGCCGGCTCGCCGCACCCGCGCCGGTGGCGAGCACAAGCGGCATCATGCCCAACACGAACGTGACGCTGGTCATCAGGATCGGGCGCAGGCGCTGCTGTGCACCGTTCTTCGCGGCGGTAACGGCGTCGCTTCCTTCGGACTCCTCCTTGATCGCGAACTCGACGATCAGGATTGCGTTCTTCGCCGCCAGCCCGATGATGGTCACGAGCCCGATGTTGAAGTAGACGTCCGCCGACAGGCCGCGCAGCATTGTCAGCAACACGGCGCCAATCACGCCGAACGGGATGATCAGCAGCACCGCCACGGGAATGGCCCAGCTTTCGTACAACGCGGCCAGCAGCAGAAAGACGACCACCAGCGACAGTCCGAGCAGCATGCCGATCTGCCCGCCGGCCTGTTTCTCCTCGAAGGCCGTACCGGTCCATTCGTACGTCAGATTGCCGGTCAGTACGTGCGACGCAATGCGTTCCATCTCGGCGATCGCCGCGCCGCTCGAACGGCCCGCGGCGGCCTGGCCCGAAAGAGTCGCGCACGGGAAGCCGTTATAGCGTTCGAGTTGCTGCGGGCCGGAAATCCAGCGAACGCGGCTGAACGCCGAAAACGGCACCATCTGGTTGTGGTTGTTGCGAAGCCTGAGCGCACTCACGTCCTCCGCTCTCATCCGATGCTCGGCGGCTGCCTGCAAGATGACGCGCAGCACATTGCCCTCGAATACGAAGTCGTTCACATAATTCGCGCCGAACGACAGCGCCAGCGCCTGATTCACCTGGCCGATCTGCAAGCCCAGTGCGCGTGCCTTGACGCGATCGATTTCCACGTACAGTTGCGGGGCCTCGGGCATGCCCTCCGAGCGAACGCCCGCGAGGACGTCGCTTTGCGACGCCTCGATCATCATGCGCCGCGCGGCCTGTTGCAGCGCTTCGCCGCCCACGCCGCTGCGGTCCTGGATCTTCATCGTGAAACCGGTCGCGTTGCCGAGCGACGGGATCGCGGGCGGATCGAGCGCGAAGATGGTCGCCTCGGGTATCTGCCGGAAAGCGCCGTTCGCGCGGCGCACCAGCGCGCTCGCGGAGTTCGCCTCGCCAGGGCGCTCGCTCCACGTCTTGAGGTCGACGAAGGACAGCGCCGCCGATTGTCCCTGGCCGAAGAAGCTAAAGCCCGTCACCGACGCGACGTTACGCACCTGCGGCTGTCGACTCAGGAATGCTTCGACCTGGCGGATCGCCTGCTGCGTGCGTTGTTCGGTGGAACCGGGCGCGCCGGTGTAAGTGATGAACAGATGCCCTTGGTCCTCGGTGGGCAGAAAGCCGCCTGGCAGACGCACGAACAGATAAGCGGTGATCACGCAGGCGAGCGCGAACACCAGCAGCCAGCGCAGCGGCGCGCGCAGCATCGCGTCGACGCTGCGGCAGGGCCGCCGCCGGCGCACCCTGTTTGTCGCCGCAAGCGCAAAGCGTGAGGGGCAGCGCGACGACCAGAATGAATACAGGATGACTAAACGAGCTGGACGCGGAGCGGGGCAAGAGAAACTCCTCAGTGAAGGCGTTCTTTGATTGCGCTTCAGTTCGGGTGCATTCTTACGGTCTTATGGCGGTACGGATCATGCGGTGTCACGCCGGGGTCATGCGGTCCTGCTTGTCAGTGGTGCGGTTGATGGTGACGTAGTGTTGGGGTTCTACGGCCGCTGGCCTTCGACATTTTTCAAGCCGTTGCAGGCGGCGTATGACGCGTGTGCTGTTCAACTACTCATTGCGGGAGTCGCTATTCCAATCCACGCTTACATGCGACATGCATTCGCTGGCCGAAGTAAGGCCTGCGGGCCCGATGCTATTTTTTGCTACTGCATAGTGATGCAAACAATAACGGACGCGACGCTTCAAGCTGGCGGAAAAAAGCTCACGCTGATATTACAACGTTTGCCTGGCTTGTCAAACCGACGCGTGCCTTTGCATAAGGACTACTGTGCGAATTGTATGGCCAGCGTGCGCACTAGCGGGCGTTCGCGTCGGAGGAACTCAAGGTGCGCACGCTCAACGCGGGGTCGCGTGCGATCGACGCTTCGGAAAAGGGAACAGTGAGCCAGCGCTGCGCGGCGTAGTAGCGTGTCGCGTCGGCGTAATGAGGCGACGCGGGATCGTCGGATTGGGACGAGGGGAGCAGGGTCCGCGCGCGCACCTGATCGTCGGCGAACGACACGATCTGCAAGTACGTGTTGCCGCTTGCGTCCACGTCCATCGAATAGGCTCGCGCATCGAAGGGATGGGCCGCGCAGGCGGCGGTGAAGTAGCCGCCTGCGTCGCAACCGCCGAACAGCGGAATGTGTTCGCCGTTGCGTTGCAGATAGAGCGCGGCACTGCGTGGTGCGTCGAGCGCAATGCCTGCTTCGTGCAGCGCCGCTGCCGCGTCGAGCAGCATGGCGGCGAGTCTCGCGGGATCGGCTGCGATGCCCGCCGGGGTAGTCAACGGATGCGCCGGATCGAATGGCACCGCATACAGTTGCGCGGGCGGAATCGTCGCAATGCGCCGCCACCATTCGTCCCATAGCGTCGCGCCGACGGCGTTGGCGGCGCCCGTGTCGTCCCATGCTGCGAGGACTGTGCAAGCCTGATGCAGTCCGTCGCCGTCGGCTGCGGCGTTCTTAGCCGTCTTCGCACCAGCCGCCGCGCCGTCGCTGCCCACGCACACGCGCTCCAGCACCGGCTGCTTGAAGAGCAGCGCCGACATCGAACGGCTGTCGAGCGCGGCGCGGGCGAGCGCGTCGGCGGACACGCCCGTCGAATCGCCCAGCAATTGCCTCGCGATGCCATGACCGAGGCGCGTACGCAGCGATTGCGGCGTGTTCGTCGCGCCGAAGATCTGCGCGTAGCCGGTCAACGGCGCAGCAGGATTGCTGAGCCAATAGCTGCCATTGAAATTGCCGACATAGTCGCGACGCAGCAGCTGCGGCATCTGCGCGACCGGCATGGCGCGCGGCTGCGCAGTGCGCGCCTGATCGCGCCAGTCGCACTCGCTGCGCGAACCGTCGAGAAACGGCACGCCGGGCATCGACTGCGCGAGCGCCTGGCCGAGGGGCGGCGTGCAGCGTTGCGCGAGCTCGTCGGGCACATTGGGCACTGCGCCGATATCCGCGTACCACACGCGCGGATCGCCACGGCCGATCGCCAGCGTATTGACCCACGGCACCGCCGCGTTCTTCTTCTGGATGCGAATGAAGTCGTCGAGCGACTTCGCCTGGTTCCATTCGAGAAAGTTTTCGAACACGCGGAAGTTGTCGGCATTGATATCGCGCAGCGCAATCGCCTGCTGTGCATTCCAGGCCAGCGCGGGCGACCTCGCGGCGAGGTCGACGAGCGGGCCGAAGCGCGAACGATACAGGGTGCGCGACACGGTGTGGATCGAACCGTCGGCGGCGCGCACGTCGACGCTCACTTGCGTGGGCGTCATCGCTTCCGTTTTGCCGTCGACCTGATAGCGGGTCGGCGAACCGGGCACGAGCGTCAGCCTGAACAGGCCAAAGCGCTTCGCAGTGGAGACCGTGTGCGCCCACGCGACGTTTTCATTGAAACCCATCACGATCAGCGGTATGCCGAGAAAGGACACGCCGCTCACGTTGAGCTGGCCGGGGATTGTCAGTTGTGCCTGGTAAAAACGGTCGGGTCCGCTCCAGAACCAGTGCGGATTGGCGAGGAGCAGCGCGCCGCCGCGGCGGGTCGAGTCCGCGCCGAACGCGAGCGCGTTACTGCCGATTCCGGCTTGGTCGCCAATAGAGCCGAGCAGCGCGTCAGCGGACAGTTCGCTGCTGATGCTGCGACGCCGTTCTTCAGGCTCTGGTTCACGCAACCCATCGGGCGATTGCACATTCGCAACCGGCGGCCTGGCAGTCGCAATCGCATTTACAAAGCGCGTTTCGCCGCCGGCCAGATTCGCCGCGTACAGACGCCGGTAGATATCCGCGCTGCTGATCTTGCCGGCCCAGGGCGCCCCGCGGCAGGCTGCGTGCGCACCGGGAAAGTCCCCGCGCGCGAGTTCGCCCACATAGCGGTTGTAGCCTGCCACGAAGCCGTCGATCAGCGCGCGCATCTGGGCGGTCTGACCTTGCCGGTAGCGCGATACGGCGGCATCGTCGACGATGAAGCGGAAGAAAAAGTCCGCGTTCAGATTGGTGGGTTGTCCGAAGGTCGCTTCGGAGCCGGGGTGCGCTTCGGCACCGAAGTAGCGCGAACGCTCGCCCCGATAAGTGACGAAGCCGTCGGCCATCGTGCACAGATTATCCTGTGCCTGCACATAGCCGTAACCGTAACCGAGGCTGCCCCAGTCGTCGGCTTTCACATGCGCAATGCCGAGCGCGGTGCGGCGGATCTCCACCTGATACGGTCCAGCGTGCGCATCGGCGTCGCCGTTGGGGACAGCGCAGCTTTGCAATCCCAACGCGATGAGGGGCAGGGTGGCCAGCAGTCGGAGCCGTTGTGCAAAACGGCTACGGCGGCCCGGGAAAGCATGGGAAGGCATGGGCGGCTCCCGAAAATCGCGGTTAGCGATAGAGAACATACCGCACTTGCACCGACTTACATGGCAGTGTGACCCATTAAACGCGCGAGCCCGGAACCGCACGGTCGCCGCGCGGCCCGCGCTACGCCATCATTCCGTAGGCAGCACCCGCGCCACCGACGCCTTCCCGACCTCCGTCGCCTGACACACGCTCGTGCAAACACCGCTGACGGCAGTGTTCGTCACGACCACACGTCCCTGACGGCGCGTCGCCCAGCGCTTCAGATAAAGCAGCGCCGCGCTCACCATGCCATACATCATCGTGACGATGAAAGCGGCCTGCAACAACGACTGCGGCGCATAGCTCGACACGTCCTGCGAGCGGTGCAGCAGTTCGTCGTAAGGGATCACATAGCCAAGCGACGTATCCTGCACGATCGCGAGGACCGAGCTGATCAACGCCGGCAGCATGGTGCGCAACGCCTGCGGCAGCACGACATACTGCATCGCCTGATACGGCCGCATGCCGAGCGCGAGCGCCGCCTCATGCTGTCCGCGCGGCAGCGACAGAATGCCCGCGCGCACGACTTCGGCCGTCAGCGCCGAGTGATGCAGCGCCATCGCGAACACGAGAAACCCTAGCGCCGGCCAGTGCAAGCCGAGCGCGGGCAGCTCGATCACCATGAACAGAATCAGCAGCAGCAAGGGTATCGCTCGGAAAAACTCGATGTACGCGCCAGCGAGCTGACGGATCCAGGAGCGCTTCGAGAGCCGCCAGAGCGCGAGTGGAAACGCCATCGCGAACGCGACGACTGCCGCACAGGCAGCCGCTTCGATCGTCGATATGAGGCCGTCGAAAAGAAACTTGGCGGTGCCCCAGTGCAGGAAGATCGCCCATTTGTCCGCTTCGAACTGTCCGCTCGCCGCGAGGCGAATGTCGATCGCCACGAGCAGCCCGCACACGGCAAGCGCGCTGGCCACTGAAACGAGCCGCTGCCGCATGCGCCCAAGCGGGCCCGGTGCTTCGTAGAGCGGGTTGGGCCGGCTCATCGCGCCACCGCCATTCTGTGTTCGAGGCGCCGCATCAGCTGGCCGAGTGGAATCGTCAACGCCATGTACGCGAGCATCGCACTCGCGAATGTCGGCACCGCCTGCGCGGTTTCGAAGTTGATACGTTGCGCCGTATAGGTGATGTCGAACACGCCGATCGCGGCCGCGATCGACGAAGCCTTGATCTGGTTCACGAACAGGTTGCCGAGCGGCGGAATCACCGTGCGCATCGCCTGAGGTATCACCACGTTCGACAACACCTGCAAAAAAGTCATGCCCATGCTGCGCGCGGCCTCGATCTGTCCGCCGGGCACCGCGTTGACGCCCGCCTTGAGCACCTCGGCGACCCATGCCGCGGTGTAAAAGCCGAGCACGAGCACCGACGACGCCGTCAGCGAATACATGAAGCCGAGCTTGGGCAAGCCGAACACGAACAGCAACAGCAGCGCGAGCAACGGCGTCATGCGCATGATTTCGATGTACGTCGCGGCGAACCATCGCAGCGGCGCGAGCGGACCCACGGACATCACGGTCAACGCGATGCCGAGCGCGAACGCCATCGCGAACGACAGCGCGGTGAGCTCGAGCGTGACGCCCATCGCTTCGATGAAGCGCCACGCAAACGCAAGCAGGGAAGTCATCGCGTCATCTATTGAAGGCGCATCAGCGCTCGATGGTCGGCACTTGCGGCTTGCCGAGCGGGCCTTCGAGATTCTTTGCGTACAGCTTGTTCCAGGTGCCGTCCTTGATCGACTGCTCGAGCTGCGCGTTGATCCATTCGCGAAACACCGCGTCGTCCTTCGCTACGCCCACGCCGTACGGCTCCTGCGTGAACGGCTTGCCGACGACGCGGAACTTGTTCGGCTGACGCAGCGATTCGCCCGCGAGCGTCGCGCCGTCATCGACATAGGCGTCGAAGCGGCCGTCGGCCACGCCTTCGACGCACGCGGCCGTGTCGTTGAAGGTGACGAACTTCGCTTGCGGCACGAGCTTTTTCACATTGTCTTCGACCGTCGTGCCGTTCAGCACGCAAGCGGTCTTGCCGGCCAGGTCGGTCACGCCGTGGATCGTCGTGTCGGCGCGCCGGGTCAGGATGTCCTGGCCCGCCACGTAATAGGGACCCGCGAAGCCGATCACTTTCTTGCGCGCGTCGTTAATGGTCAGTGTGGCGATCACCACGTCCACGCGGCCGTTCTGCACGAAGGGCAAGCGGTTTTCAGTCGTCGTCTTGACCCATTCGACGTTGTCGGCGGAACCGGTCAGCTTCTGCGCGAGCAGGCGCGCGAGATCGCCTTCAAAGCCCTCGGTCTGGCCGGTCATCGGATTGCGCACCGAGAACATCAGCGTATTGAGCGACGTGCCCACTACCAGCTTGCCTTTCTTGTGAATCTTCGCCATCGTCGAATCGGCCGGGAAGCTGTCGGCGTGGGCCGGCGCGATTGCCGCGACGAGCGTTCCGGCAACACACGACGCCATGACCGCAAACGATTTGAAACCCATGGTGCTATCTCCTCTCTTTTATAAAGCAGGCGTGGCCTGTCGGATCAATCGATAAAACGGTAAAAGTCAGTGCTCCAGAATTCTGGAGAGAAAGTCGCGTGCGCGCTCCGATCGAGGGGCGCGGAAAAACGCTTGCGGCTCGGCAATTTCGACGATGCGCCCGCCGTCCATGAACACGATGCGGTCCGCCGCCTGGCGCGCAAAGCCCATCTCGTGCGTGACGACGACCATCGTCATGCCGCTTTGCGCGAGCTCGAGCATCACCGCCAGCACTTCGCTGACCATCTCGGGGTCGAGCGCCGAGGTCGGCTCGTCGAACAGCATGACCTTCGGCTTCATCGCCAGCGCGCGGGCGAGCGCGACCCGCTGCTGCTGGCCGCCCGACAGTTCGGCGGGCACCGCGTCGGCCTTGTGCGCGAGACCGACGCGCGCAAGCAGCCGGCG
The DNA here is from genome assembly GCF_040812055.1 of Paraburkholderia suaedae. NCBI lineage: Bacteria > Pseudomonadati > Pseudomonadota > Betaproteobacteria > Burkholderiales > Burkholderiaceae > Paraburkholderia > Paraburkholderia suaedae. The sequence goes on from NZ_JBFOAH010000011.1 coordinate 111,144, forward strand.
GGCCTGCGTCTCGGCCTCGGCGCGCGACTGGCGCAGCACTTTGCGCGGTCCCATCGCGACGTTCTGCAAGACCGTGCGGTGCGAAAACAGGTTGAACGACTGGAACACCATGCCGATCTGCGCGCGCATCCCCGCGAGCGCACGGCCTTCTTCCGGCAGGCGTTCGCCCGCAAGCCGGATTTCGCCGGCGTCGATCGTCTCCAGCCGGTTGATGCAGCGGCACAGCGTCGACTTGCCCGAGCCCGACGGCCCGATCACGACGACGACTTCACCCGGCGCGACGTCGAGATCGATGTCGAACAGTACTTGCTGCGCGCCGAACGACTTGTTCACGCCGCGCAGCGACACGAGCGGCGCGGCCGCGCTGAGGTGTGCGCCGTCGTTCATGCCCATGTGAGTTGCACCGTTGCCTTGAGTTGCCCGACCTCGATGCCGCGCACGTTACGCAGCAGCGGATCGGCCCATTTCGCGAGCGGCGCGCTCTGCACGTCGAGCGGCAGGCCGAGCTGCCGTAGCACCGCGATGGTGGTGGCGTAAACGGCGCTGAAGTCGCCGTCGGCCACCTTGACCGCGACGCCGACGCCGGTGCTGCGCACGCCGATGGTGTGCACGCCGTCGGCGCCGACTTTCGCGACCCAGTCGCCGCCCGACGCCTCGGCGAGCGCGAGATCGCAGCGGCCCGTGCCCGACACCATGCGCGGATGCGCCGCCATCGCCGCGAAGATGCGCGTGAGCGCCGCGTCGTTGCTCGCTCCCGCGCCGGATTCGCCGGTGGCGAGTTTCGCCCACATCATCGCGAGGCGTGACAGCGGCATGCCGATGTTCGGCGCGCTGCACCCGTCGATGCCATGCCACAGCTCGGACTCCGCGAGATCCGCAAGACGCGCGACCTCGCGGCTGATTTCCCGCTGCAGCGGGTGATCGCGCTCCAGGTAGCTCGCGCGCGCATAGCCGTGCATGCAGCAATAGCCGAGAAAGCCGGTGTGCTTGCCCGAACAGTTATGGTGACGCTGGTCGAACACGCTGCCGCGTGGGGGCAGATCGTTCTCGCCGTAGTGGTCCGGCATGTGCACGCCGCAGCGCAGGTCGGCTTCCGCCATGCCGATCTTCGCGAGCATCGCGGTGACCGTGTCGACGTGAATGTCCTCGCCGCCGTGGCTCGCGCAGGAGAGCGCTAGTTCGGCGTCGGTGAAGCCGAAATGGTCCGGGCCGCCGTCGCGCACGAACGGCAGCGCCTGAAACGGCTTGAGGGTGGAGCGCGAAAACACCCACGCGTGAGGATCGCCCGCGTGGGCCAGCAGCGCGCCGGAGGCGTCGACCACGGCCACCGATCCCCAATGGATGCGCTCGACGTGAGCGTTTCGGGTAGCGACGACGAGCGGGACGTGCGAAGGAAGGGTCATTGCGTTCTTTTCACGGTGGAACAGACAAGGCCGAGTTTAATTATTGCAAAATAAAGCACTTGGACGTAATTTAGAAAATGGTTTTGCACTGGACGCAACAAGCCCATGTCAACGACGAAGACTAAAGAAGTCGGCCTCGACCACCTTGGCGCGATGCGCGCGCTGCTACGGATCGTCGAACTGGGCAGTTTTTCGGCTGCGGCGCGTGAGCTGAAGGTCGCGACGTCGACGATCGCGCGCAAGATCACCGCACTCGAGGACATGCTGGGCGTGCCGCTGCTGCACCGCTCGACTCACCATGTCGCGCTGACCGAGGCGGGCGCGCTGTATCACGCGCGGGCCGTGTCGATGATCGCGGATCTGGACGACACGCTGCGGGTGGTCGCGGAGCTGGATTCGGCGCCCAGCGGGCCGTTGAGGCTGACCGCACCGGTTGCGTTCGGGCGCCGTTACCTGGCGCCCCTGATTGCGCCGTTTCTGGATCTATACCCGGCCGTGCAGCTCGATCTGCGTCTGACCGACAACCACAACGACATGGTGATGGGCGGCTTCGACCTGGACATCCACGAGGGCGAGAATTACCTGGACAACCTGATCGTCCAGCCGATCTCGCGCAACGACAGCATTCTGTGCGCGGCCCCGCATACTTCGCACGACGCGGGCGGCCGAACACGCCCGCCGAGCTCGCGCAGCACAACTGCTTGCGCTATCTGCATCCGGAGGGCGATTTGCGCTGGCATCTGTCGGATGGAACGACGGTGCAGTCCGTGCTGCCGTCGGGCAACCTGCAGTCGGATCATTCAGAACTGCTGCTGGAGACGACGCGGGCCGGACTCGGGATCGCCGAGTTCGAGATCTGGCTGATTCGCGACCTGCTGGTGAGCGGCGAGCTCGAAGTTGCGCTGCCGCGATACCGGCTCGAAAACGCGCTGACGGGGCGGCAGATTTACATGGCCTATCTGCCGAACCGGCGCTTCTCGGCCAAGGTTCGCGCGCTGCGCGAGTTCATGGCCGAGCGGCTGAAAGGGATCGGCGAATTGCCGGATCGCAGCTTGCTGCCGGCTTGGGGGGACGCGAGCTGATGCTTGACGTACAGCACTCTGAGATGTCAACGCGCGAGCGTCGCAGCGCTCGCGGGCTATCGGTACACACCATCGACGATGCGCTCGCGCCGCAGCCTCGCACTCAGGCCCAGGGAATAGCCCGGATCATAGTAATGAATCAGCAGAGTACGGCGCTGCCCGGTTTCGACATCGAGATTCGCATGTTGTAGCGCAAATCCGTTGAATTCGTAGACGCTGCCCGGATGCACCGGGATGCGCAAGCAGTTGCCGCGATGCAGGTCGTGCAGCGTCAGCCATTTACGCCATTTGAACGGCAGACTGCGCTGCAGACCGTGACGCGCCTTGCATATCATGTTGCCCAGCGTGGAGACCGACAGACGGGGCCGCCGATACATGACCAGGTCGCCGTTGCACACGCCATCCGGCGCGAGCTGCAACGGAATCAGCAAGGTCAGCAGGTGGGAATCGTAATGGCGGCAATGACTCTCCGCGAGCGTTGCGCTGCTCGCAAACCGCAGCACGTGAAACGGTTCCAAAGGCAACCCGGTTTGCCCGGTCCTCGCGGCGGCCGCTCGTGCATTAGCACAGATGGTTGCCTCGAGCCGCCGAAAGGCATCGTCACGACGTAGCATCGCGGCCACCATGGCGCCCGACTGGGAACGTTGCGGCACGTTACCGAACGAATGATCGATGGCCTTGTTGATCTCGGCGATCGTTTCGGCAGGAATCACGCTGTGAAAAGATTTGAGAGCGACCCCGTCGTCGATTCGAATGCGCTTTGCGACGCTATGACTCCGTTCGTCCGGCATGGCTTGCATAGTTGACGTCCTACAGTCTTCGAAACCTGATCGTCATGAAAACTATTCTTTTGCATTCCGACATGATGTGCGCAACCGAACAGATGACGACGATGGGTAGTAGCGACCTGTACTGTGCGGTTTCTTGCAGATGGCGGAAACCCTGTCGCAACGCGGCATTTGCGGCTCTGAGTTGTGGCTCTGAATTCGAAGATCCGGCATCACATTGTTTGGAAGATCGTTTAAATGTCTGGATTGAAACTTCTAATGTATTCGACCTTGGTACTTTGGCACTTTTGATCAGACGACGTTGTCGACCCCACCGAGTCTCGTTTTGAAAATGAGCTCGTCGCGCCGCCCACTTAGTTCTGACAAGTTAGTACCTGCCGGTATGACGCGCTGCAAAGTTTTCGTCATTCATCGCTGTTCGCACACAGTTTCAATTTCCGCCGCAGCGTCGCACCCATTCGACTGAACGATCCGCACGACGCCGGACGTAAGGGGTAGTCGGCACTGCGCGCGAGGGCGCACGCTTTTTGCGTCATTGGGATGCTTATCGCGATAGCGCGGCCGGGCGAACCTCGTCACATGGCTGAAGCGCCCGACCGTTCAGGCAGGAGGAATGATGCGAGGAATCAACGACCAGGCACGTGCTGCAGTTTTTGCCATCACGATCTCACTGCTTGCGGCATGCGGCGGAGGGCACGGCAGTGGTACGAGCAGCGCGAGCAGTAGCGGCAGCCCCTTGCCTGCGGGCGGCGTCCATCTGCAAATCGTCTCGTTCGGCGACAGCCTGTCGGACGTCGGGACTTACCAGCCGATCGCCAACGCGGTTGGCGGCGGACGGTTCACGACGAATCCCGGCCAGGTGTGGACCCAGAATGTCGCGCAATACTACGGCGATACGCTCAGCGCGGCTTACACGATCGACGTCACACACAAGCTCAGTGCGCAAAGTGGCCTCGGCTACGCGGAAGGTGGCGCGACGGTGGCGACGCCGGCGAACCAGAGCGCCTTCCTGACCAGCGTGATCGGCAACATCGAGATGCCCGTCAATCAGCAGATTTCCAGCTATTTGAGCGCCCACCAGAGCTTCAATGCGAATCAGCTGGTGCTCGTATGGGCCGGGGCGAACGATGTGCTCAGGGCCGGCCAATTGCCGGCCGCCGCCCAGCCTGTCCAGACGGCGGCGATCACGCTGGCCCAGCTCGTCGGGCAGATCGTGCAGAACGGCGCCGCTCATGTGGTTGTGGTGAATCTGCCGAACGTCGGATTGTCACCCAGCGGCATCGCGTCGTCCGACGGCGGGGCCAACCTGACACAGCTTTCCCAACTCTTCAACGGCACGCTCAATGGCGCGTTGCAGAGCGATGGGCTGCAAGGCAAGGTGATCCAGATCGACGCCTACACATGGCTGAACCAGATCATCGCGAACTTCCGGGCCAATGGCTTTACCGTGTCGAACACCGGCGTTGCCTGCGATCCGAAGAAAACGCCCGACCAGACAGCACTGCTGTGCTCGCCGGCAACTTACATTGCGCCCAACGCTGACCAGACCTACATGTTTGCCGACGACCTGCATCCGACGACGCGTCTGCACGCGTTATTCGCCCAATTCGTGGAGCATCAGATTGCCAGCGCCGGTCTGGGGCATTAAACGCAAATGCGCGACGACCCCCGGACCGTGCTGTCGCGCGTTGCTGATCAACTACGCGCTGTACCCTGATTGGTTTCGATCTGCTGCCGCAGCTGTTGTTCGCGCTCCTGAAGCTCGGGCGTGAACGCTTCGCCAAAATCCGCAGCCTCGAAGAACGGGCGGATTTCGATTTCGGAGTCGCTGACCATCGGATTCGGGCAGCGGCGTACCCATTCGACCGCTTCGTCCATAGATTGCACTTGCCAGATCCAGTAGCCGGCGAGGAGTTCTTTGGTTTCGGCGAACGGGCCGTCGACGACCGTGCGTTCCTTGCCGGAAAATTTCACGCGCACGCCGTTCACGCTCGGTTTCAGTCCGTCGCCGCTGAGCATGATGCCCGCCTTGACCAGTTCTTCGTTGTATCGGCCCATCGCCTCGATGAGTTCCGTGCTGGGCATTTGACCCGCTTCCGATTCCGGGGACGCCTTGACCATGACCATCACGCGCATTGGTTTTCTCCAGTCAAAAGATGGGTTTCGGATCGTGTCGAAAGAGATTCGACGCCTTCATCAGCACGACGAACGGGGCGCAGCAAAATCGACATCTCCAAGGTGTCATGCGGTCGGAATTTTATAGGCGTTAGCAACGCCCGCATAGGCGTGACCGAATGGGGTCGAAATTTATGGGGCCTTCTTAAGACTCAAAGACGCTCGACGAAGAAGCGACGGGTGCTGAACATCGGGCCCGTTAGCGCCGCATCGCCGCTTGGTCGGCGCATCTTCCGGATGGGCAGCCGGGCGGCGGCATAGCGCTTGCTCGCTTGCCCGTCGCCGCGCGCCCCGAAACTGTCTGGCCAGGGCGTCGGTATTTCCTTCAATGCTAGCTGGCCAGAACTTCCCGGAGTCGTGATGAAACAAAACGCTATCTTTTGTGTGGTGGGCGCATTCGCCATGTTTTCTTCCAGTGCGTTTGCGCAAGGCAATCAGCCAAGTTCTTCCCAGAGCCTCAATGCAGGGGACAATGTGCAGACAGCGCCCGCACATAAAGCCACGCACGATCGCAAAATGAAATCCGGCAAGTCGTCGGCCGGCGCCGCCGGGCCCGCGACGCAGCCGGGTGGCACGCCCACGCCAAGCGGTCCCAATGCGCCGGTGAGCGCGAGCGGCTCCGGACAATAACCGGTGGCGGGCATGTGTGCCTGACGCGGTGCGCGCGCCGTCTCGCGTCTGAACGCAGGAACGTCGCGCGCGGAGCAATGCCATGCGCTAAGAGAAAAGCGCCGAACGCGACCCGGGCGTGACAACGTGCCGGTGCCAATCGCCCTCAGGCCAGCCCTCCATGCCGCGAACGGCGATCAACGCACGCCGGGTCATCCGGCGTTCAGCGAACGGCCGCAGCGCAAGCGCCGGCGGCTCAGGTCGGTCGTCGGGACCGGCCTCGCGACTCCCGACGCCAGGGCGGCGCTCGCGAGGCCGGGTTCACCTCGTTTCTAGATATCCCTCATCGGATCGACGCGGATGTCGGGATCGCTTTCGACGCCGCCGCGCGTCGCGCTCCAGTACGGCTCGCGCTCGTAGAACTGGTGGACCGAGGTGCCCCACTGCGGATCCGCCATCGACGGCCAATGGTCCTTGTCGAACCCCGGCGCGCTTTTCACGCGTTCTGCGGTTGCATCGAGATGGAAGCATTTTTCGTCGGTATCGAGCGTCAGGGCGCTCCACGGGATGGCGTGCAAGGTGCCGCCCATGCCGAGAAAGCCACCCGCCTTCAGAACGGCATAAGCGATCCGGCCGCCCCGCACGTCGAGCATGATGTCCGAGATATTGCCGAGGTCCTCCCCATCGGACGACAGCACCTTGTTGCCGTCGAGGCTTGCAGCCGCCATGACGTCCGGACCTGGGCCTTCGCCCACACCGGAGCCGGCAATACGCGCGCCCGCGGAACCGGACTGCGCTCCGGTCATCGGGGCATTCTGGGCAAGCGGGTCAACGGGATCGACTGGGTCGAGCGGGTCCATGATGTGTCTCCGTGATCATGATTGGACGTTCTAACCCGCAAGCATTGTGCCCGGGACGGTGCGTTCGATCGCTCATGCGTAGACGGTCCTGCGCGCTGGCGCGCGGTCGGTTTCGAATCCGCTGGGCGCGCCCTCGGTGAAGGGGCCGGGCTCGCCCGCGAAGCCGATCTCACGCACCTGGGCGGCGATGTAAGCCATACCGGCAAGGTCTGCCAGGCTTTTCATGACAGGCAGCCCAAAGGCCGTGAGCGATCCGCGAGAATCCTCTCCTCCGTCTCTGGCGCGGCATTTGCGCGCAAAGGTATCCCAGGTTCATCGTTGCAAGCCGCCATGAAAACTCGCTCGATCACCCATGTGCGCTGTCCATGCGGGCACCGCGGTTCGATTATTGAAAGCGTCGATGACGAAGCCGCGCCCAACGGTTGGCACTTCAGTTGTCTGCGTGACCTGAAGCACGAAGGCGACTATGAGGGACTCGATCCGCTATTCGCGGACACCATGCCAGCGTGTCCGGCCTGCGGACGATCTCTGGGCCCGGAACATGTCGTTGAGCGTGGCGAGCTGACGGCCGCCATGCCGGATTAGCCGTACCAGGCTGCGCATCGAATCGTGCCGAGCCCTGATCAGGACTGCGCGTTCTCTGGCGCAGCGCGGCGCGCTGCCAGGAAAGCATCCACGTAGCGCAGTGCCTGCTCGCATTGATCGAGCGTGAGGAGATGAACGGAGCCCGGCAGCGGATCGAACCCGAGTTCGGTTGCTACCCAGCGGATCGCCTTGGCACGCGCCTCGAACGGGTTGACGTTGTCGCGGCGCACCTTGCCCGCGACCAGCGGTTCGAGGGCGTCGTGCAGGCGGCTCTTCGCTTCGCGAAGCTGTGCATTCGCCAGTCGTCCGAGCGGCACATTGCGCGTGCTGCGCGAATGCACGCCAATCCAGGCCTGACAGGATGTGCAGATCCACACCGGCCCATGATCTTCGCGATACGGGTACGACGCTTCGCCACTGCGGGCGAGCAGCGCGCGCGCGCCGCAGTAGTCGCACAGCGGTTGCGGTAACGCCTTTACAGGTTTGCCAACGCGCATCAGGGCGCCTCCGGGGAAAGTGCAGGGAACCGCATAACATAGCTTGGATCGGCGGTACGCTTGTGGAATATGCGATTTTAGCGGCGTTGGGTTGGAATGCCCTTGAAGCCGGGCGGGGCGCGAGCTACGCCGCCCCGTTGGAGCAATTGATCGCGGCGAGGCGTGCGGTTCGGCCGGGGCACGATTCAAGTCATCAGACGTTACGTCGGTCGATAACTCCAGTGCAACGACTCCTAGCTACGGCCATCCATTGGCGACGGTTTGAATATCTTCCTTTCGGACCGAAATGCGGCCGACCTCGCCGCGCCCCGCACGCGCTAACCGCCGCCCACTGCCGGTCCGGAAGGCGCGGCCGGGGAGTTGGCGAGCGCGGCGGGGTGCACGCGGGCATTGCTGTTAGCCCACGAATGACATCCGGCTATGCGGCTTCATCTTGCTGGTTCTGCGGGCCTTGTCTTTGGCGGGGTAGGCAATGGGCCTGCCTTGCGCAATGCCATCGGGGACAACCAGCCTGCCAGCGCGGCGCGAAGCAAGTACTTTGTCAGTCTACTTGTCGCGACCGCTTGCGTGAGCGCACGCCAGTGGAAACCGCCGGCTTCGTGTTCGGACGGCGTTGAGCTGAAAGCGGCAGGGGTCGTCGGGATCCTGGCAGGATGGAGCGCTGCGCTACACCGCGTGTGCGCAGCAATGGCAGTTTCGCTGCCAGCATTGGGCCCAGCCATGCGGCGCGCAATCGGACCAAGGTCGTATTTGCAATACGGCGCATCTTCGGCCGAAACTGTATCTGTACGGCAGGGCCGCGTATCGTTTCGATTGGTTCGGATAACTGTCTTTTTCGAAAATCGCGAACGAATTCCAGTCGGATCAGGGCATCGCCGATGGCCCTGACGTGTGCCACGGGCCACCACATACCGTGTGGCCGAACCCGTTATCGACGGAGATGATCCATGCAAGCCCAGTTCCGCGTGACCGTACACCTGTTCCCGCACTGCATCGTGGGCGCTGCGCTGCTGGTGGGCGCGACGCTCGGCCATGCGGCGAACCTGAATTTCCTGCGCGATACGCCGATCAGCTACATGAAGGACGGTGACCGCAAGGCACTGAACGAGGCAGCACAGGTGGCGCTCGAAACGAAGAAGGATGGCGAATCGCTGCAATGGAGCAATGCGGGCACAGGCAACTCGGTCTCGATCACCGGCACGGTGACGCCGCAGTCGACGACCAAGGAGGGGGATAAAACCTGTCGGACTGCCACGCTGGTCGCGATTGCCAAAGGCCAGACGCAAACCTGGACGCCGACTGTCTGCAAGGTGGGCAGCGGACCCTGGAAGATCCTCAAGCAATGACAGCGATCGTGACAGATGCCTGGTGGCGCTTACGCTGCATGTGCATGTATCGTGACGGCGAAGTCCTGCATCGAGCTGCCGCAACGCGCTTCGAACCACCCAGCGTTCGGGATGAAGGTCGTATTGTCCGCTGTGCGCAGATCGGAGAATTCTTCCGGTGAAAACTGGCAGCCATGCCTCAAGGCGAGCCGCTCCAATGAACCGGCAAGCTCAATCGATTGCCGCCTAGCCCGACCCCGGACCAGAACAAAGCCATATCGCAAGGCAAAAAGCCCGCCCGCTGCAACCCGCGTGGCGCTGCGGCAATGCACTGCAATAAAAGATTCTGGCAGGCCATTTCCAGGCCCCTGACTTCGCCCGCCGCCCCTTGAAATTTCCACAGCAAGTCCTATCTTTGGTTTCGCTCAGGCAGACGCGCCCGCGGTATCGGGCGCGCTGTGTGCTTCGATTTGTTTGCCAACAGCTGGCGGGCGAACTGCAGCGCGTAGGCCCGTTCGCCTCCATGCTCCATTTGCGAGGATACGACCATGAGTGATCTCTATTCCGGAACCGACCTGTTCAGCGAATTCGACCGTCTGCAGCGCGAGATGGCGAGTCTGTTCGGCGGCTTTCCGTCCAGCATCCGCGCCGGCCGCCTCGGCGCCTTTCCGCAAATCAACATTGGCGCCACCGACGACTCCATCGAGATCGTCGCGTTCGCGCCCGGCATCAACCCCGCTGAACTCGAAGTCTCGATCGACAAAGGGTTGCTGACGATTGCCGGCGAGCGCAAGCCAGCGCGGCCCGAGGGCAGCGCCGGCAGCGGCGGCGAGCAGGCCTCCGACGACCTGCGCACCTACGCCCAGGAGCGCTTTGCCGGGTCGTTTCGCCGCGTGATCGAACTGCCGCAGAACGCCGACGCCGACAAGGTGCAGGCGCGCTACACCAACGGCTGCCTGTCGATTACCGTCGGCAAGCGCGAGGCATCGAAGCCCCGGGCCATCACCGTCCAGTAACGTCCGTTATTCGAGGAGCAAACCATGAACGACAAGACTCGGGTTGCCGAGCGCGACCAGGAAGCGGTAGCACGACGCGAGGGCGGCCGGCCGGCACGGCGGACGACGCTCACGCCGGCAGTCGACATCTTCGAGGACAGCCAGGGCATCACGCTGTGGGCGGACCTGCCAGGCGTCACCAAGGACAAGCTCGACGTGAAGGTGCACGACGGCAATCTTTATATCGAGGCCGAAGCGGTCGTGCCAACCCCCGCCGGTCTGCGGCTGCAGCACGCCGAAATCCGTGAACCGCGTTTCGCCCGTGCGTTCTCGCTGAGCCCCGACTTCGACACATCGAAGATCGACGCCAATCTGCAGGACGGCGTGCTGAAACTGACGATTCCGCGGCGCGATGAAGCAAGGCCGCGACGGATCGAGGTGCAGACCAGCTGAGCCGAAAGCCGGCGCTGCGCGACGCGCCGCCGCTCGCTGTCAGGTTGCCTGCGAAGGGGGGATTCGCGGGTGCTGACGCGAGGTGACGGCGGCTGCTCGCGGGGCAGTCTGGCACGTCGGCGCAACTGCGTCGCCTGAGTGCGATGAAGGACTTCCGGTTCTCCTGCCAGCTCATCGAGGAGGAAACGATGAACACCGAGCCGAAAAAGTGGAACCTTTTCAAATTTCTCCGCGGTTCAGGGCGCAAAGCCGATTCCGACTCGGACAGTGCGCAAAGTTCGCCGGCCAGTGAATCGGGACGTGTTTCATGGCCTGACCTTCCGCGTCTTTTCTCTCGCGATCCGTGGCGTGCCATGGAAGACTTTTTTCACGATCCGTTTGCAGCGCGCGGCACGCTGGAGCGATGGTTTGGCGACTTCAGCTCATCGCGTTTCCAGCCGCGGATCGACGTGGTCGACGAGGGGAAGATACTGCGCGTGACCGTCGAACTGCCAGGCATGGAAAAGGACGATCTGAAGATCACCGTCGAGGATGGCGCGCTGATGTTGCGCGGCGAGAAAAAACAGGATGTGCATAGCGAGGAAGACGGCTGCTACCGGCTCGAGCGGGCCTATGGAGCGTTCACGCGCACGATCCCGATGCCGGAATATGCCGATGCGGAGCACGCTCTCGCTAAGTTCGACAAGGGCGTGCTGACGTTGAGCGTGCCGAAGCAGGAGCCGCCGCGCGCTGTGAGCCGCACGATCGATATCGGGTGACGTGGATCGAGGCCGCGCGCTTGCGGGGTGAATCAGAGGAGTAGCTCGGGTCGTTAGCTCAGCCGGTAGAGCAGCGGACTTTTAATCCGTCGGTCACTGGTTCGAATCCAGTACGGCCCATTTCCCGCGCGCCTGGCGCGCGCGTGGCCCGTTTTGCGCAACGGACATCCATGGCACGTCGGCGCTGGCGGGTTGTCCGCCACGCCGATCTGTTGCTGTGCGAACGTCCGTGGAAGTTCAGACGCGCGCATCCTGATCCAGCCTTCGACCAGCCTTCGACCAGCCTCCCATTAAAAGTGTCAGTTCGCTGTCTCAAAATTGAGTGTAGGATACTGTATAAATATACAGGTTTTGAGCAGCCCCATGTCCACCGCTACCGTTCCGGCTGAAGAGATACACCCGTCCCTGTGGCGGGCGTCCCAGCTCGCCCGGGGTCGTGGGCAAGTCGTTGAGACGGGCTACCCGGCGCTATCCGCCGAATTGCCGGGCGGCGGCTGGCCGCTCGGCGCGCTCGTGGACCTGCTGGTGCAGCAGGCGGGCGTCGGGGAGTTGCGGCTACTGCAACCCGCGCTGAGCGCCGCCGGAAACCGGCCGATCGCTTTCGTGCAGCCGCCGCACACGCCAGACGGGCTCGGTCTGAGCTACATCGGCCTTGCCATCGAACAGGTGCTGCGCATCGATGCGCAGAAGACCGCTGATGCCCTGTGGTCGGCGGAGCAAATTCTGCGCGCGGGCAGTTGCAGCGCACTGGTTTTCTGGGCGCAGTACGCGAAATCGTCGTCGCTCAGGCGCCTGCACCTTGCTGCGCAGTCTTCCAGGACGCTGTTCGTGATGGTGAGGCCGCTCGCCGCCGCGCAGCATTCGTCGCCTGCACTGCTGCGCTTGGCGTTGCGGCCTTCACCGGACGGCCTGAGCGTCGACATCGTGAAACGACGAGGGCCCGCTCGCGCCGAGCCCCTCTCGATTCCCCTTCAACCTACTCCTGTTCTGCTTTCCCGACATGCGCGTCTTTCTCGCCGTCCACTTGCCGAAGTTGCCGCTCGAAGTCTTCCGACCGAAGTGGTCGCCTGAGCCGTCTCACGGGAGTGTCGTGCTTGAGAAAGACCAGGTGATCATCGCCGATGGCGTCGCCAGAGCCGCCGGAATACGTCTGGGCATGAAGCGCGGCGGCGTGCTCACGCTGTCGCCCGAGACGGCAATGCACGAACGGGACATGGGGCGGGAGGAAGCCGCGCAGCGGGAGGTCGGCGTGGCCTTGATGCGCTTCTCACCCGAAGTCGCGCTGCTCGATGAGGCGACTGTCGTCGTCGAAGTCGGCGCAAGCTTGCGTCTGTTCGGTGGACTGCTCGCGTTGTGCCGGGAGGCGAAAGCCGTGCTCGCGACGCTCGGGCTCAGCGCGCGCATCAGCGCGGCGCCGACCGGACAGGGTGCATGGCTCCTGGCGAAATACGGCAACCGGCGCGTGCTCAAGCTCGCTTCGCTCGAACAGCGGTTGTCCGCGCTGCCGATGGACGCCATGCCGGAAATCCGCCGCTTCGCCGACTGGTTCTCCGGTCTTGGCTGCGAGACCATTGCCGACGTCAGACGCCTGCCGCGTGCGGGCTTGCAGCGCCGCTGCGGCGAGCATCTGCTCGATTCGCTCGACCGCGCATTCGGCACCGCGCCCGAACTCTTCGACTGGCTTGAATTGCCGCCGACGTTCTCTGCGCGCATCGAAATGCCTGATCGGCTCGAACACGCAGACGGTGCCGTGTTCGGCGCGCATCGGCTCATCGTGCAGCTTTGCGGCTGGCTTTGCGCGAAGCAACTGGCGCTCACGGCGTTCAGGCTCCTGCTGGAGCACGAGCGGGGACGCGACGCCATCGAACCGACCACCATCGACATCGCGCTGGGCGAGCCGACATGGCGGGAAGAACATCTCGTCCGGCTACTCAAGGAGCGGCTGCATCGTATCGAATTGAGCGCACCGGTGCTGGCGCTTCGTCTTGAAGCGTCGAAGGTGGAGTCCGCCGCGCCGGCATCGGATACGCTTTTTCCCGAGCCCGGCGGCTCCAAAGAAGATCATGCACGCCTGCTCGAACTGCTCGTCGCGCGGCTCGGCGAAGAGCATGTCCTGCGACCTGCGCCGAGCGCGGACCACCGGCCTGAAATCGCCAACCGCTGGGTGCCGGTGACCCAGCAGGTAAGGCTTCAGGAACTGCCGCAAGGGCTGCCAAGGCCGACATGGATGCTGGACAATCCGGTGCGCCTGTTGATGCGCCAGCATCGTCCGTTCTACGGCTCGCCGCTGCGCATGGTCTCGCCGGGCGAGCGGATCGAGAGCGGCTGGTTCGATGGCGAGCTGGTCACGCGCGACTACTTCGTCGCCCAGGCGGACGACCAGAGCTGCTACTGGATTTATCGCGAGCGCGTGAGCAGCCGTGACGCGGAAGAAGAGCCGCGCTGGTTTCTACATGGCCTGTTTGGATGAAGCGCCATGGACTCGACTTTCAATATTCTGCCGGCGTACGCCGAGCTTTTCTGCTTTTCGAATTTCACCTTCCTGCAGGGTGCATCGCACGCTGAAGAGCTATCGGAACGTGCGGCGCAACTCGGCTATTCGGCGCTCGCCGTGACCGACGAATGTTCACTGGCCGGAGTCGTGCGTGCGCACGTTGCAGCGAAGGAAGCAGAGCTGCCGTTTATCGTCGGTTCGTATTTTCGACTCGTGAACGCTGACGGATCTCCTGCGTTCGGATTGATTCTTCTCGCCAGAAACCGTGAGGGATACGGCAATCTGTCCGAGCTCATTACGCTGGCGCGCACACGGGCGCCGAAGGGCGAATACAGGCTCACACCTCAGGACCTGTCACGACCGGAAAAGGAAAACCGGCATCTGTGCGGTATGCCGGATTGCTTTGCGATTCTGGTGCCGGACTTTCCCGCCAAAGAAGACGTGCTCGCCGCCCAGGTCGAATGGCTCGACCAGACGTTCACGGGCCGGGCATGGGTGGGTCTCGTGCTCCATCAGCGGGCGATGGACGACATCCATCGGGGCGCAGTCGAATTCGTCGCCCGCAATCAGGATGTGCCTGTCGTGGCGCTGGGGAACGTCGTGATGCACGTGCGTTCGCGCAAGCCGCTGCAGGACACCATGACGGCGATCCGCGTCGGCAAGCCGGTACAGGAATGCGGATACGATCTCGCGCCGAACGCCGAGCAGCATCTGCGCTCCAGGCTGCGGCTTGCGAATCTGTATCCCGCCGAGGCGCTTGCGGCGACCGTGGACATTGCAAGCCGCTGCACGTTTTCACTGGATGAGTTGCGCTACGAGTATCCGGACGAGCTGGTCCCGGCGGGCTTCACTCCAGCGGCTTACCTTCGGCAGGAAACCTACATCGGCGCGCAGCGGCGCTTTCCCTCCGGCATTGCGCACGCCGTGCAGGAGCAGATCGAGCACGAACTGGAACTCATCGCCGAACTGCAGTACGAGCCGTATTTCCTCACGGTGTACGACATCGTGCGCTTCGCACGAAGCCAGCACATCCTCTGCCAGGGACGCGGCTCCGCGGCAAACTCGGCGGTCTGTTACTGCCTTGGCGTGACCGAGGTGGATCCGGCGCGCGGCAACATGCTGTTCGAGCGTTTCATTTCGAAGGAGCGGGGCGAGCCGCCCGACATCGACGTCGACTTCGAGCATCAACGGCGCGAAGAAGTCATCCAGTACATCTACCGGAAATATGGGCGCGACCGCGCCGCCATTGCGGCGGCGGTCTCCACCTATCGGCCACGCGGCGCGCTGCGCGAAACCGGCAAGGCACTGGGCGTGGACCCGCAGATCGTCGATCTCGTCGCCAAATCGCATCACTGGTTCGACACCAGTCATGACCTGCTCAAGCGTTTCGCCGAGTCAGGACTCGATCCGCAGAAGCCTTTGATCCAGGCCTGGGCCAGGCTGGCGTCGCAACTGCTCGGTTTCCCGCGCCACCTGTCGCAGCATTCGGGCGGCTTCGTGATCAGTCGCGGCAAGCTCACCCGTCTCGTGCCCGTTGAGAATGCCGCGATGGCGGAGCGGTCCGTCATCGAGTGGGACAAGGACGACCTCGAATCGCTTGGCCTGCTGAAAATCGACGTGCTTGCACTCGGCATGCTGTCGGCCATCCGGCGCACGCTGGACCTCGTGTCGGAGCGGCGCGGGGAACGCTTCGAGATGCAGGACATTCCCGCCGAGGATTCGCAGACCTACGACATGATTTCGGCCGCGGACACGGTCGGTGTATTCCAGATCGAGTCGCGTGCCCAGATGAGCATGCTGCCGCGCATGCAGCCACGCATCTTCTACGATCTGGTCATCGAAGTCGCGATCGTGCGGCCAGGCCCGATTCAGGGCGGCGCTGTGCATCCGTATCTGCAGCGCAGGCAGCGCTTCGAGCCGGTGACTTATCCGAGCGACGCACTCAAGACAGCGCTCGGGCGAACGCTCGGCGTGCCGATCTTCCAGGAGCAGGTGATGCAGGTCGCGATTCTCGCGGCCGGTTTCACCGCGGGCGAAGCCGATCAGCTACGGCGTGCGATGGCCGCATGGAAGCGCAAGGGTGGCCTGGAGAAGTATTACGACCGGATCGTCAACGGCATGCAGCAGCGCGGCTACGACCTGGCCTTCGCCGAAGCGATCTTCGAGCAGATCAAGGGTTTTGGGGAGTACGGCTTCCCGGAAAGCCATGCGGCCAGTTTTGCGTTACTGGTCTACGCGAGTAGCTGGCTGAAGTGCCATGAGCCCGAGGCGTTTCTTGCCGCGATGTTGAACAGCCAGCCCATGGGCTTCTACTCGCCGTCGCAGCTCGTACAGGACGCACGGCGCCACGGTGTCAGGGTCTTGCCCGTCGACGTGACGGTGAGCAACTGGGACTCGCTATTGATCACGTTGCCGGACGCCGCGCGACCGGCAGTGCGCCTCGGTATGTCGTTGTTGCGCGGCATGAAGGAGGGTGTCGCGGAGCGCATCGAAAATGCGAGAGCGGTGCGGCCATTCAGCGGCGTGAAGGATCTGGCGCGCCGCGCGCAACTGGACCGGAAGGACTTGCATGTGCTGGCCGATGCGAATGCGCTTGCATCGCTTGCCGGTAATCGCCGTGAAGCGCTGTGGCAGTCGGTGGCCGCGGTGCCGGATAAGGACATGCTCGCGGTGGCCGCAGTGGAGGACGAAACACCGGAGCTGGGCACGCCGGACGAGGCCAACGACATCGTGGCCGACTACCGGTCCGTTGGCCTGACGCTCGGTCGCCATCCGCTCGAACTGCTGCGGCCGCAGTTGCTTGCCAACCGGTTGATGCCGGCGTCGACATTGCGCGGTTATCGCGACGGGCGTCTCGCGCGCGGATGCGGGATCGTCACGGTGCGTCAACGGCCCGGTACCGCGAAGGGCGTGATGTTCGTGACGCTCGAAGACGAGACGGGCAACGTCAATGTGATCGTGTGGCCGGGTTTGCTCGAGACGCAGCGCAAGGAAGCATTGGGCGCATCGCTGCTCGCGGTCTATGGCGTCTGGCAATGCCAGGGGGAAGTGCGCCATCTGGTTGCGCAGCGGCTCGTCGACATGTCGCATCTGCTGGGCGGTTTGGTCAGCACGAGCAGGGACTTCTGCTGAACCGGCCATCATCTGACTGTCAGCGAGTCCAGTTCGCGTTGGCCCTTTGCAAAGCGCATTCGCAGGTCTTTTCCGCAAAGCGGCGAAACAGGACACCGACCTGCATCTATTGGTCATCACCGCGGGCGAACTGCGGTGTGGTGTGGCGATAGTCCGGCATCGAGACGATAAGACGCAAACGGCCATTCCAGAACCGGGAACGTTCGTTCAATTGTTCGGGAAGAACAGTCACTGTCACGCCAGGCGTTGTCGCTCCGTTTATCTTTATGTGCACCCTTCACATGCAAGAGCACCGCCGATGGCGCTGTACCTGGTGAAGCTACCACCCGTGCACACACCGACCAATCCGACATAGATCGCCATAAGCTCAACCGATCGCGCCATCAATGCTGTGGCGCAACGAGACATGCCTATGATTGCACAAGGGACCAGGGCTTTTCCTGGCGTTAGTTTCTCGTTGACCGGTTACGCCGCTTTTGCACAAGCGCTCTGCCGGTGAAGAGCGGACCAGGCGCCGAACGCTGGCGAACTCGTTCAAAGAACTATCAGTTTTCGCACTGGCGACGCCGGCAAACATCGCGCGGCAAATGGGGCTCGCCAATGGCGACGAGCTCGGCACCTGTTTCGCCAGTACTTTGGTATGTCCCTATCGGAGTATCGCAGTTCTCACGGAGTCTGTTTCTCGCCTTGCATTGTGCTTTCGGCGCGAATCCCGGATTTGGCGTACCGCATCCGGTGGAGCGTGAAAAGGCCCTTCCAGGACGAGAATCCGACAATTGACGGCACACCGGCTCAGCAAAATGCTTGTTGCCTGAACAGTCGCCACCCGCCCATCCCCGATTCGACAATTGCTCCGCTCACATTTATGTTTTCCTCATCCGGCCCACTGCTTCGTGATTCCGCTACCGCTATGAGCGCATCGAAACTCTGGTCGTGGGGACACTATCCGCCAGCACCACAGATCGGCGATTCCGTGCGGTGGCGGGATGAACTTCAGCACTCGCTGGCAAATGCGCGCACGCGCAACGAAACAACGCTTCCCTATGGCAACGGCCGCAGTTACGGTGACAGTTGCCTTGCCGCAACCGGTCGCGTGATTGATCTAGGCAAACTGAACCGGTTTATCGATGCGGACTGGACCAGCGGGGTGCTGCGAGCCGAAGCAGGCGTCACGCTCGGCGAAGTGCTCTCGGTGGCCGTGGCGCGGGGCTGGATGCTGCCCGTCACTCCGGGCACTCAGTTCGCGACGCTTGGCGGAGCGGTAGCGAACGATGTACACGGGAAGAATCATCACCTGCGTGGAACATTTGGCAGACATGTCCGCCGATTCTCCTTGCTTCGATCCGATCGTCCTCGCGTCGAGTGCGCTTGTGGTGAAAACGACGCCTTGTTTCGCGCGACAATTGGCGGACTCGGACTGACGGGCGTGATCGAATGGATCGAAATTCAGCTCATGCCCATTCGCTCCAGCTGCATAGCGTTAAGCCGTGTGCGATTCGGCAACCTGAGCGAATTTTTCGCCCTGTCTGACGCGTTCGACCGCGAACACGAGTACGGCGTCGCGTGGGTCGACTGTCTCGGAGAGAAGCAAAATCTCGGACGGGGTGTCTATTTCTCTGGTGACCACGCGACCGACAACGATTTCTCGACACCAGGTCGACGCAAGCATCGGGTGCCGTTCACGCCGCCTTGCTCACCCGTCAACAGATATACGCTGAAGGCATTCAACGCATTCTATTTCGGGCGACAGCCTCGCCAGGTAGAACATGGCAAGGTCGACTTCGAGCGATTCTTCTACCCGCTCGACGCAATACAGGACTGGAACCGGCTTTACGGCCGACGGGGATTTCAGCAATACCAATGCGTGGTTCCAGAGGCGACAGCCAGCGATTCACTAACGGAAATACTTTCGACAATATCCCGTAGCGGCACCGGTTCCTTTCTCGCTGTGCTCAAGCGCTGTGGCGGCCTCGTGTCTCCAGGCCTGCTGTCCTTTCCCATGCCCGGAACCTCACTTGCACTCGACTTTCCGCAACGGGACCAACGCAACGAAGCACTTTTTAGCCGGCTCGACACTATCGTTCGTCAAGCGGGCGGCCGGCAATATCCAGCGAAGGATGCGCACATGAGCAGCGAAGATTTTCGCACCGCGTACCCTCAATGGCATGAACTGGAACGCCAGCGCGACCCCGCGCTTATGTCGCGCTTCTGGAAACGGACCACGCACTCATGAAAAACATTCTGATCGTCGGCGGCACCTCTGCCATCGCGGGCGCCTGCGCGCGGATCTGGGCGAGGGAAGGCGCGAACATCTTTCTGACGGGCCGCCAGAGCTCCCGACTCGAAGAGACCGCAAATGACCTTCGTGTGCGCGGTGCGAAGGAGGTGAGGACCTATGTTCTCGACGTGACTGACTACGCTCAGCACGCCGCAATGGTCGCGGCCTGTAATAGCGCACTTGGACGGATCGATATCGTTCTGATCGCCCACGGCACCCTGTCGGACCAGGCCCACTGCGAACGCGATGCCGAAGCGACAGTCCGCGAATTTTCGACGAACGCGACGGCAACCATCAGTCTGCTGACCTTGCTGGCGCGAACGCTCGAGAAACAGCGATCCGGTACGATCGCCGTCATCTCTTCGGTGGCTGGCGATCGTGGTCGTCCGTCGAACTATGTCTACGGCGCGGCCAAGGCTGCGGTGACGACATTCTGCGAGGGTCTGCGGGCGCGCGTGTTCAAGGCCGGCGTGCGCGTGCTGACAGTCAAACCTGGATTTGTCGATACCCCGATGACAGCCGGAATTGCGTTACCCGCGCTGCTCGTCGCTTCGCCTGAGCGGGTCGCCTCCGACATCATCCGTGCGATACAGCGTGGCAAAGATTGCTTGTACACGCCCTGGTTCTGGGCGGCGATCATGCTCATCATTCGCTCTCTGCCCGGCTACATCTTCAAGAGGGTCACACTGTGACGTTAACATCGTCCCGCACACGTCCCACGAACGCCGGCGAGAACAGACCGGCGCACCACGATAAATCCGTAGCCACTTTGGGCAACTCCCGGCTGGTGGTTGTATACGCGCTCTTTGCCGCTCTGTCCATTGCAGCCAATCTTGGCAGCCAGAAGCTGGCTTTCTGGATCTATCAAGGTCCGAGGGCAGTACTTCTGTCAGTGTGTGCAGGTACTGCCGTGGGCCTCGTCGTCAAATACGTACTCGACAAGGCGTGGATCTTTCGCTACGCGCATGACAGTGTCGCGCACGGCGTTCGAACGTTTTCCCTGTATGTCGTGATGGGTCTTGGGACAACCGCTATTTTCTGGTTCTTCGAGTTTGCAGCCGATGCTCTGTTCCATACGGAATCGGTGCGTCTTGCTGGTGGCGCAATCGGCCTGGTGCTTGGCTACCTTACCAAGTACCGGCTCGACAAGCGCTTTGTATTCACTGATCGCCGAATACGCTAATGCATGGATTGCCGATTAGCGCATCTCTGGCATGAAGGATGAACAATGTGTGCCGCGTCCGCGCCGCATGTGCGACGAGCAGCACAGCGACGCCCGCGAACGCTTCTATCGCCCAATTGCGATGATTGCTGTAGATCAGGATTAAGTCGCGGATCTCTGACCGAGTGAGCCTATCCATGTCGAACATGACCATACCATTGTGCGTAGACCTTGACGGCACGTTGACACGAACGGATTTCCTGATGGAAGGACTGCTCGTGCTTTTCAAACAAAACCCCTGGTCGATCGTCCTGTGCTTCGTCTGGATACTGCGAGGCAAGGCGTACATGAAAGAGCAGATTGCGCGGCGCGTCAATATCGACGTCGGCGTATTGCCCTACAACACGAAGCTGCTCGACTATCTGCGCAACGAACGTTCAACGGGTCGACCGCTCTATCTGTGCACGGCATCCAACGAGCGCTTCGCACGTCAGGTCGCGAGCCACTTCGGCATGTTCGACGGTGTCATGGCAAGCACGGAGCAACACAACCTTCTCGGGATAAACAAGGTCAAAGCGCTTGTCGAGCAGTTTGGCGATCAAGGCTTCGACTACTGTGGCGACGCCCGTTCCGATATTCCCGTTTGGCGCCAGGCGCGACGCGCGATAGTCGTTGGTGACAGTCACCTGGCCGCCTCGGCCCGCAAGGTCAATGCGGCAACAATCTATTTTGAACAGAAGAGGCACTATGTGCCCCTCCTGCTGGAGGAAATGCGCGTCTATCAATGGGTGAAGAATGTGTTGATATTTCTTCCGCTCCTCACGGCTCACCGTTTTACGGATATCCGCGCCGTGACGGCTACGTGTGTGGCCTTCGCGTCCTTCAGCCTGTGCGCCTCGTCCGTTTACCTGCTCAACGACATGCTGGACCTCGACGCCGATCGCAGGCACGAAAGGAAGCGCGGCAGGCCGTTTGCAGCGGGCAAGCTTCCTCTGTCTTTCGGCATTGCGATGACTGTCGCGCTGCTGGCCGGCAGTGCGATGCTGGCGACGCTCCTGCCCTGGCGATTCGGCGCCGTTCTTGCGGCGTACTTCGCCACCACGGTGGCTTACTCGTTCGCGCTGAAACGCCTCGCGCTTATCGACGTTTTTACGCTCGCCTGCCTTTACACAGTGCGCGTCGTTGCGGGCGGCGCAGCAAATGACATCTATCTGTCTTATTGGCTCATTCTTTTCTGCGTGCCGGTTTTTCTGAGCCTTGCGATGGTCAAACGATACGTGGAACTCGACAGCATCCTTCACGCTGGAAAAACGGAAGTAGCGGGCCGGGGATACATTACGCAAGATCTGTCAATTTTGCGCTCGTTCGGGACGGAATCTGGCTATCTGGCCGTGCTGGTTTTCGCCCTTTACCTCAATTCGCCGGAACTCCAGACTTTGTACCGCCATCCGAAGGCGCTCTGGGCACTGTTTCCCCTGACTTTGTACTGGATTAGCCGTATCTGGATGTTTGCGTTCCGCCGGCGCATGAACGACGACCCGATCGTATTCGCGTTCAAGGACAAGGTCAGTTGCGCGGTTATGGGACTGTGCGCAATCGCCATGTTTCTGGCAATTTAGCGGCATGGCCGCCGGTGTATGCGGGCTCTTACGCTCTCGCCGTACAGTGGGTGCGGCTTTGGCCTCGGTCGGCCACGGTGATGCACCTCATCTCGCGGAGAAACCCCCGCTTGTGCGAACTGAAATCAAAATGGGCAGGCAACGTACTGGCCAGGCTGAAACGTCGCCAGCAAAAGAGACCGCAGTGAAGGATCAAGACGTTGTCGCTGGACGATTACTGGAACATGCGGGAAGGAACGGAAGCTGAATCCGACTGGAAACGACTCGTCGAGAACCTTCTCGAAGGCCCCTTTATCCTTGAACCCTGTGAAATCAAAAACGCACGACCGCGCGTGCGCCTTCTCGATTCTTTGTTTCAAGCCGGCGACGGTATCGGGTATCGCATAGGGCGCTGTATCGATCCGGAGGATCAAGGCGTGTTGCGGATAATAAAGATTCGGCATCCCGTCCATGGTCGGACCCACATCCGGTGCACGTAAGATGACGATCAGATCCGCATCCGTGCCCACATTGCGATAGCGCTCAAGTGCATGGGTGGGCGACACATATCGGTGGTTGAAGACAGCTCCTGCCAACGTCGTAATGAATTCCGCCTGCGCAACAAGCAGGCAGAATGCCCCGTAGATCATTACGGGTATCGTAGGATAGTAGTTCTTTCTCGCACGGGTAACCAGACCGACGAGCCCAGCCATCACAAATACGAGACCGTAGCTTATAGTGCGCGGCGAATAGATATCGTAGTGAGTCAGGGTCCGCAGAAAGAATGCCGCCAAAAGGTAGCCTACGCCACATAGCGCCAGCAGGCGGCAAGCCTGCGCATCGATGTCTACCTGTGCGCACGGCGCGCAAGCCCATCCTCGGATTCGCCTCAAACCCCATAGCAGGATCAGCAGCAACGCCCCCGCGATAACAAGCTCCTTCCCGAGCTGACGTATGAACCTGAACAGCAGAAAAACGAACGTTTCTGGCGCGGGGACACGCCGCATACCGGTGCCAAAACCTGTCAAAGCCGTATTGAATTGTTGATACGCGACAAAAAAAATTGCGGCGGCTATGAATGCAGGCAATGTCTTCATGGCCGTCGTTCTACCGTACGAAATCCAGGTCGCGGCGAAAATCACCATTGCAAACGGCCCAAAAAAATACCGCGACGAACATCCGAGAATAAGCGCGCACGCGAGCAAGACTCCATACCGGCGCGATGAAGCATTGTTCCCTATTCTGGAGATCGCATAGACGGACAGGCAAAATGCGAACAGTAAGAGATTCTCAGACCATGTGTACTGGTAAAGCTCAAGGGTCAACGGGCTTATGATGATCAAAACTGGAACCAGCACGTTCCTGAAGGTCTTCATCAGGAAAAAAAAGCCAACGAACAGGAGGATAAGGTCGGTAACCTTGCTGCTTATGATCAACGCACCAAGGTTGGCCGAAGGCGCCGTCAAGGCGAGCACCAGCGGATAACCGCAAGGAAAGGTTGCGAAGTAGGCGCCGCCCACCGAGCAGCCTTGCCCGTCCCTGATCGATTGAGCAAGAAGCAGGTAATTCCAGGAGTCGATGGTTAGATAACCAAACGTGCTCGCCCAAACGGCACTAATGCCCAACACCCCAAAAACCGCGGCGGCATAAGCCCACTTCGTGGCATGCCATGGGATGGCGGCGCGCGCAGTATTCGGCGCAAGCCTGTCTTGAGTTTGGCACTCCGAACTGGAGGAACTGCCGTTCTCTCGGTACTGCGGCTCTAATAAGCCTGCAAGACGTTGAAGAGACCTGACTCTTTTCATCCTTCAGTTCCTCCAATATCACTCCCGTCGATTCGATCACTATGCAGCCATGCACGAACATTGCGCGCAGGTTGCCGCGGCGCGAGCAACGATAATGCGGATCCAGGCGAAGCATGGGTAGATCGATCCGATTGTGTCGTTTGCCAACGGAGCGGGGGAGATTTGCGCCGCGACCGTTTTGAAGCGCGCGCTTTCTGGATCTTGACGACCAACCAGCCGATGACTGCACTCGGTGGAACGGCGCGAACGGCATTGGAAGACCGAGGGACAACCTTGCGCTCGAACCATTCTTCCGCCGCAATGCGCTCGCGGAAAGTTACCTCGCAGACGAGCCATCGCGCCAGTTGAGAACGCGCCAAACGTTACGATGAAGCATAGAACCGTCGAGGACAATGCGCGCGGAACAGGCTGGAAATCAGGTGGGAATGTCCGATATCGTTGACATTCCAGGCTCTGCTGTCAGTCAGACACGCGTTCATGTCAACGTTGTTGCGCTTGTGCATGATGCGCCAACACCAGCGTCACAGCAAACCCGCCGGCCTCGGGGAAAGCGAAAGCGACTCGTCCGCCGTGCGCCTTCATTACTTCCTGCACGATCGCGAGTCCGAGGCCCGAGCCTGTGCGACGCTCGGCGCCGTCTTCGCCGAGCCGCTCGAATGGGCGCAGCACCGCCTCCCAGTGTTCGCGCGGAATGCCGCGACCGTTGTCAGTCACGGTCAGTGTCACGGCGTCACCCTGCGCCTGGACGCACACACGGATCTCGTCGGCCTTGCCATGCAGCAGCGCGTTGTGCAGTACGTTTGAGAGCGCTTCCTGCAGGCTGATCGGATCGCCGGCAATCACGACCTGCGGCGCGTCGCTCTCGAACGACACGCGCACGTCGCGCTCGTCGGCGAGCGGGATCGTGCGGCCGAGCACTTCCCTGGCGAGCCCGACCAGTTCCACCGGCTGCATGGGAACGGCTTCCTTGCGGTGGGTCACCATCGCGTGATTCAGCAACTGCCCGGTGAGCCGGCCGACGTCCGAGCAGGTTGCGCGCAGCGCGTCCAGACGCGTTGCGTAGCGTGCAGGATCGGTTTCGCAACTGAGCAGTTCGATCTGCGCATCGAGCCGCGCGAGCGGCGTGCGCATCTGGTGCGCGGCGTCGGCGATGAAGCGCTGCATGGCCGTCATCCGCACCGCGAGGTGGCGCATCAGACCGTTGATCGCGCCGATGATGGCGTCGATTTCACTCGGTGTGTCGGCGGCGACGGGCCGCAGGTCGGCGGGATCGCGCGCGGCGATGATGGTCTCGATCTGCGCGAGCGGACGCAAACCGCGCCGGATCGCGAGGCCGCTTGCGCCGATCGCGAGGACGCTCATCAGCAGAATCAGTGTCCACACCTTGAGGCTCATGTCGTTGGTCAACTGCTGGCGTGCGTGCGTCGTCTGCGCGACGGTCACGACGGCCCACCCCGGCGTGCGCTCCTCGGGCATATAGCGGGCGATGGTTGCCATGCGGATGCGCTGCTGCTGGTATGTGCCGTTCGCGAACTCGGGACCCTGTCGTCCGGCGACGGCGCTAGCCGGGCTCTGCAGATCGCCGTAGCCGGCCACCACGACGCCGCGCGAATCGACCACCTTGTAGTAGACGAGGTCGTAGCGCGACAGGGTGGACAGCGCCGCCACCGGCGG
The DNA here is from genome assembly GCF_040812055.1 of Paraburkholderia suaedae. NCBI lineage: Bacteria > Pseudomonadati > Pseudomonadota > Betaproteobacteria > Burkholderiales > Burkholderiaceae > Paraburkholderia > Paraburkholderia suaedae. The sequence goes on from NZ_JBFOAH010000011.1 coordinate 136,817, forward strand.
ATTGAGCGCAAGCACGCCGCCCTGCACGTAGAGGTTCTCCGCCACCTGGATGACCGCGCCGGCCAGCAACTGGTCGTAGGCGCGCTCGGACGCGACGCCCGCGTAGTACCGCGCGATCACCGCAAGTGCCGCCGCACCCGACGCCACGACCAGCGCGATGAAAAGCAGCGTGCGGCCAAATAGCGTCTTCGGGAACCAGTCAGAGCGTCGCAATCTGATACCCCACGCCGCGCGCAGTGCGAATCTCGACCGAGCTTCCGAGCAGCTTCTTGCGCACTCGCGTCACGTATTGCTCGACGGCGTTCGGGGTCGGTTCGTTGCCGAAGCTGAACAGTTGGTTCAGCAGATCTTCCTTCGGGAAAACGCGCTGCGGACGGCTCGCGAGAATTTCCAGCAGCGCAAATTCCTGGCGCGACAGTGACAGCGGTTTGCCGTCGAGCTCGGCGAGCCGGCTGGCGCGGTCGATCACGAGGCCGCCGAGTTTGACGAGGTCGTTCGCCTGGCCGCTGTTGCGGCGCAACAGCGCTTGCACGCGAGCCTCGAGCTCGCGATAGTCGAATGGCTTGACGAGATAGTCGTCCGCACCGAGCCCGAGGCCGCTCACGCGATCGTCGATGGCCGAGCGTGCGGTCACGAGCAGCACCGGCACCGTGGAGCCCGCTGCGCGCAGGTTGCGCAGAATCGCGAAGCCATTCATGGAAGGCAGCATCACGTCGAGCACGAGCAGATCGAAGCGCTCGACGCCCAGCAGGCTGTTCGCCGTTGCACCGTCCTTTTCCAGGTCCACTGCATGCCCGAGCCGCGTCAGGCGGCTGCGGATTGCCGCGCCGATCTCCGCATCGTCCTCTACCACCAGAATGCGCATGATGACGTTCCTGCCGATCTGTTCAACTGTTCGATTGCGGGTTTTCCCGGGGAGCCGATGTCAGCATTTTCTCAGACTCGCCCGATAATCTTGCGACTTATGGAGTATGCAGCGACGGCATCAATACCAGAACTAGAGGAGACAGCAAGATGCAGCAGCGCGAGAGCGACGGAAATGATCGCGTGAGACCTTCATCGCGACGTCGTGCGCTGGTGGCCGCCGGTCTTGGCGCGGCGCTGTCGCCTGCGCTGGTGCTCGCCAGTCCGCCGCGCCGGGTGCGCGTCTCGAAGGGCTACGGCTTGCTCTATCTGCCGCTCCTCGTCATGGAGAAGCAACGGCTTTTCGAGCGGCATGCGGCCGGGCAAGGTCTGCGGGAGCTGAGCGTCGATTGGGTGCTGCTCGACGGCGGCAATTCGGTCGACGACGCCATGATGGCCGGCACGCTCGACTTCGCCGCCGCCGGTGCGCCCGGGTTCATCGAGCTTTGGGCGCGAGCGCGCGGCATTCCGAACGTCGAGGTGATCGGCATCAGTGGCCTGTCGACGACCTCGCTGTCGCTGAACACCAACCGGCCGCAGATCGTCTCGCTCGCGGACTTGGCTTCCTCGGACCGGATTGCGGTGCCGGGCATCCGCACGTCGCTCTCGGCGGTGGTGCTGCAGATGATCGCAAGCAAGCTGCTCGGGCCTGCGCATTTCGCCCAGCTGGACGCGATCACGGTCAACCTGCCGCATCCGCAGGCGATGCAGGCGCTGATCCGGCGCGAGAACGGCATTACAGCGCACTTCACGTCACCGCCATTTTCGACGCTCGAATTGCGGCAGCCGGGCATTCATCGCGTCGTCAATTCGAACGACGTTCTTGGCCCCATCACGCTCGATGTCGTGTTCGCGCCCAAGCGCCTGATGGATGCCGAGCCCGCGCTCGTGCGGGCCTTCCTAGGCGCGCTCGACGAGGCCAACCGCCTGATCGCGCAGGACCGGCAAGCCGCGGCGGCGATCTATGTCGCCGCGTCGGGCCTCGCGGTATCGCGCGACGGCGTGATGCAGATGCTGGCTGCGCCGCAGACGCGCTTTTCGGTGTGGCCCGACCAGCTGATGGACTACGTCGAGTTTCTGTACATGGTCGGCACGATCAAGGCCAAGCCGCGCACCTGGAGTGAGATGTTCGTGAGCCTGCTCGGCGATTTCCATCCCCCGACAACCTGACCTGCGCTGTGTGTTTTTCCATTTGCGCGCGACCGGTCAGGCGCGGCAAACGATAGACGACCAAAATATCGGAGAACTAAATGATGAAAACCGCCGCAACATTTGAACCTGAAGCCGCCGAAGAGCGGCATGTGATGTCGAAGATGGCGCGCCGCCTGATGCCGATCCTCGTCGTGATGTTCCTGATCTCCTTCATCGACCGGCAGAACGTCGGCTTCGCGAAGCTGCAGATGATGCAAAGCCTTGGTATGACCGAGACCGCGTTCGCTCTCGCGTCCTCACTGTTCTTCATCGGCTATTTGCTGTTCGAGGTGCCCAGCACGCTCGCACTGCACCGCTTCGGCGCGCGCGTGTGGCTCGCGCGCATCATGCTCACGTGGGGCGTCATTACGGTGTTGATGGGCTTCACGACGTCGATGCCAGTGTTTTGCGCACTACGCTTCGCGCTGGGCGTCGCCGAGGCGGGCTTTTACCCGGGCGTCATCTATTATCTGACGCTGTGGTTTCCACAAAGCTATCGGGCACGCGTGCTCGGCATTTTCACGCTCGGTAGCGCGCTCGCGAACATGCTGGGCTCGCTGGTCGGCGGCTGGCTGCTGAGCCTGAACGGCGTACTGGGCCTCGCCGGCTGGCAATGGGTGTTCATCGCGACGGGCATCCCCGCCGTGCTGGTCGCCATCATGGTGTTCAAGCTGCTGCCCGCGTCGTACCGGGAGGCGCGCTTTCTCAGCGAGCGCGAGAAGCACGTGGTTGCGGCCGCGCTCGAGCGCGAGAAGCCGGCGCACGCCGAGCATTCGCAGCCCTGGAAGGCGCTGCTCGATCCGCGCGTGATGCTGTTTGCCGGCACCTACATGCTGATGTCGACGTCACTGTACGGCGTGACCTATTGGCTGCCGACCCTCGTCAAATCGTTCGGCGTGTCGAGCAGCACTAACGGCATGTTGAGCATGTTGCCGTGGGCGCTGTCGGTGCTGCTGCTGCTGTACCTGCCGGCCAAACTGCGCCGCGCGAAGAGTATCCTGCGGGCCATCGCCATCGTTGCCACGCTGGGCGCGCTCGGCTTCCTTCTGAGCCTTGTCCTGCATTCGACGCCGCTGCGCTTCGTCGCGCTGGTGCTGGGCGGCGCGTGCATTCCGCTGTTGTATCCGTGCTTCTGGTCGATGCCGCCGCGCTACTTCACGGGGGCGCGGGCGGCGGCAAGCGTCGCGGCGATCAACTCGATCGGCAATCTGGGTGGCTTCTTCGGCCAGAACCTGATGCCGTTTGCCGGCAAGGTCGCCGGAACCGCGTTCGGTCCGATGATCGTGCCGATCGTGTGCCTTGCGGTGCTCGCGTTGGGCAGCTCGGTGGCCTGGGCCCGCTCGGAACGCGCGGTATCGGCCGTGCCGGCTTGAGTGAGATTCGGCGGGTGGCGGATTCGCCTTTCGTGTCCGATTTCCGATGCCCGTCGTCCTTTCGCAGTGACGGCAAGACCTACCGGGGCGCCATGACGCGTAGCACCGGACGTCCGCCGACGTTCTTCAGCGGGAAATAGGCGCGATGCGTTATTGGATCGACATCCACCACATGCGCGTTGGGCCCGATGCGACCTTCGCCGGTTTTCGACACGCTTGTCGAGCCCACGGCAAACATCGACAGGATGCCTGCTTCGCCAGCGATATAAAGCGTGCGCGCAGCGGGATCGAATGCAAGCACATCGGGGTCACCACCCACGTCGAATGACTGGACGACCTGCCTCGTGAGCAGGTTCAGCACCAGCAGTCTGTCGTTGCCTTCGCACGCGATAAACGCAAGGTGTGGTTGCGCAACGATATAGAGGCCGTGGTTGCCTCGTGCGCCCGGCAGATCGATCCGGGCGACGATTGCGTCAGTTGCAGGATCGATTTCGACAAGTTCTCGTCGCGACTGGACATTGACGAAGATGTGACGCGACACCGGATCGTACTGGGTGTTGCCCACTTCGCCGCCCAACGGGATTGCCTTCGTGCGGCGACTGGATTGCGTATCGATGACGGTTTCAGTCCCGCCTGTCTCGTCCGATACATAGAGTTTGCGGGTGTCCGGTGCAAATGCCATCCCGTCCGGATAAACGCCACCCGCCATACGAGCGGTGATTTTCAGGGTGGCCTCGTCGATGGCAACAACTTCGTTCGTACCGGTCGCCGACGCGTACACGCGGGACTGTGCCGGTACCACCAGCACGCCATGAACGGCGGCGATGTTTCCAATGCGGGCGACAACGCGTGAGTTCTGCGTATCGAAGACGATGACTTCGCTGTCACCGAGGTGTGCGATGAACAGCAGGTGCCGGTCAGGGTCGTAGCTCTCGTAATCTAGCCGGGTGGGGCGGCCTGGCAGCGGGATGTCGGCGACGTGCCGCAACGGTAAATCGACCGCGAATGAAGTGCCGGCGGCGCTCGCGCTGCGATGGATGACCGGTGCCGCAATTGCGACCACCACAAGCATGACGAGCAACATCGCAGCCGAGCGACGGTTGCTGTCGATACGCGCTTTCATGACGACTCTCCGTCGGGCCTGACATGACGAAATGCGCCGAGCAGCGAAAGATCGTAGACGATCTTTAGCGCACCGCACGCGACTAGCGGAGCACTGAGCCACCCAAGCCCCAGCAATACGCCTGATAGGGTGGGCGCGAGGGCGGCAGCCAGGCTTCGCGGTACCGCGGTAAAGCTGGCCGCCGCGGAACGCTCCCCGGGCGTGACGACCGACATCACGTAGGCGCTGCGTGTGGGCACGTCCATCTGGGAAAGCGCGCTGCGCGCGAGCAGCAGCGCGAGGCTTACCATGAGGGAAGGTGAAAACGCTGCGGCAATCAGGCATACGCTCGAGGGGATATGCGTGAATACCATCGTGTTGAGCAGGCCGATCCGGCGCGACAAAGGCGCCGCGGCCAGTTGAGAGCCGGCGCTGAGCAGCCCCGCCCAGAAAAAGAACTGGCCGGCTGCGCCGAGCGAAATTCCGAACCGCTGGATCAACCACACGGTCAGCAGCGAGTTGACCAGAAGCCCACCTGCGAAGGCGTCCACGCTAAAGAGCAGCGCGAGCCGGATGACGATTCCGCGCGAGGGCCCGAGCGCTCCACGCGGCGTATCAGTGCTGGGCACGCGTGCCGGCAGGCGCCGGTAGAGCAGCAGGATCGCGAAGCCGGCTGTCGCATAGACGACGAACATCACGCGTATCGCCGTGGTTGGCGAAGCACCCATATGGGCGCTGATCGAATCGGGCAGGCCGGACGCGAGGGCGCCGACTGCCGCGGACAACCCGCCGACGAGGCTATATCGTGCAAACAGGGCGGTTCGTGCGCCACCCGTTGCGGATTCGGCGAGCCTTGCATGCTCGAGCGGAAGAAATACGCTGACATCGCCGGAACTCGGGTTCAGCGTGCCGATGAACGCGACGACGAGTAGCGGCCAGAGCGATGACAGACCTGCGAAAGCAAGACCTGTGGCCGCCATCAGCGCCGCCGCGAAGAGCAGCAGGCCCCGTTGTGCAATGGAATGACCTATGAGACCCACCAGCACCGTCGCGATGGCCGACCCGAATAACGTGGCCGTGCTGATGAGCCCGACAGCCAGTTGCCCAAAGCCGAGCGCCAGCAGATAGCCGGGTAGCAGTACCGCGATGAAGCCATCGCAGATGCCGCGCAAACCGCGGGCAACAAGCAGGATCGAGGCGCTCCGCTCGACGCCTTCGGGAAGCAACAATGTTGACAACCGTGCGTTGATTGATCGCCTGGGCGTGCATCGACGTATGAGCATTGTCCTTGCAACCCTGTAAAGAGTCCGCAATAGAGCAGCATGCCATAACGCGAGTGTTCATGACTGTTCGCAAAGCCGGAAAGCGGCTTTCCGAGATCGGGCGGAATATTTCGAAGCCCGCTGTCGTTCTATTACCGAGGTTCGCCTGCACGGGCGAGCAACGGTCCTTCATCCGCGATGAATTCACGCGCGCAATGCGTGCAAGCCCGCTTGCGCCGTTGCGTGAAGGAGAAGCGATGTGCGCCGCGAAAAGTGATTTCCGGCGGCCCGACGATGATGAGCGTTCCTGCCGCTGACGCGCGTCGGTCATCGAGAAAACAGTTGATCCACTCAGCTTCGGGCCGGCGAACCCGGCGCCGTGGTTCGACGCGTCTTGCTGCAATGCGGCCCTTTCGAGGAGAGACATCATGATCGACAGAAACCATACTGCGTTGGTGCTGGCGGCGGTCGCGCTCGGCGTTGCGCCGCTGAGCGGTCATGCGGACGAGACGATCCATGTCAGGCTCACGGACAACACGATTCAGCTCGATCCCGGCACAGCGAAGGCCGGGCGGGTCACGTTCGAGGTGAACAACGCGTCGAACGGCAATACCGAACATGAGTTCGTAGTACTGAGGACAGACATGGACGACGCGCATTTACCCGTCCACAAAGGCGTGGTCACGGAAAGCCGGTTCAATAAGATGGGCGAGGTGGAGGACCTGGCGCGGGGCTCGACCAAGCGCCTGTCATTGAAGCTTGCGCCAGGACGCTACGTGCTGATTTGCAACCGGCCGGGGCACTATGAGATGGGAATGCATACATCGTTCGTTGTTGCACGCTGAGGCCGAGCACACCTATGCCGGCGTTGCACGCAAAGGCTACCCCCGTTTTCGCTGCGGTTACGCGCACGGATGCGATAAACCTCGATTGAGGACCCGGCCTCGCCGCGACGGGAAACAAACGCTGAATCAACCGGACCTAGCGACGCGGCTTGTCGACACGATCGCCATAACGAGCGAGGCGAGCGCGCAACGCGTCGATCTGGTCGAGCAGATCGAGTGCGAGCGCTACGCCCGGCGGGTTCAGTTCCAGATCGGTCGTGAGTCGCTGGGCGGTCATGGCTCGACGCAGACAAGTACCGCTGAACCGCCATTCCTCGATGCGCGCGCCTTGCGGCTCGAATGCGCCTTCTTCGACCCAACGGGCAACATCATCACTCGATGCGCCCGTGATGCGGCACAGTTCAATCAGCGTGAACTCGACGTGTTCCTCGACGATCTCGCCTTGAAGATAATCAGACTCGTTATCGCTCATGATGGATCACTCATAAAAATGCGCACGTGGATCGAACTTGAACGTCTCGCGCATCGCGATGTAGGCGGCTTTTTTGGCATCGGTATCGGCGGGAGGAAGCACAATGCCCAGCACGACGTAGAAATCGCCAGGCGGGTTGCCCGGAATACCTCGGCCGCGCAGCCTCAGGCGCCGGCCGGCTGCTGACCCGGCCGGCACGGTCACCGTGACTTGCCCGGCAGGGGTGGGCACGATCACCTCGGCGCCGAGCGCGGCTTCCCATGGCGCGAGGGGAACCTCTGTCGTCACGTCGCGGCCCTCGACGCGATAGCGCTTGTGTTCCTGGACCGCAACCTCCAGATACAGGTCGCCGGGCGGAGCGTTGCCGATGCCGGCGCCTCCCTGACCTGCGAGTCGCAAGCGCTGACCATCGAGAATGCCCTTGGGGATCGATACATCGAGCGTGCGCGTCTGATAGCTCACGTGCCCCCGATCATCGATGACGGGCATTTGCAGCGTGAAGGTCCGCTGCGCGCCGTTGTATGTGTCCTCCAGGCTGACGGAAACCCTTGCGTGATGATCTTCGCCCGGCCACTCGGGCGCGTGTTGGCGGGAAGCGCGTCTCGGGCGGGCACCGAAAAAGTCGCTGAAAAAATCGTCGGCGTCCTGTGCGCTCGCCCCGCCGCGGTATTCGAATCCGTCGCCGACATCGGGGCGCGGCCGGATTTCATCGCCATCCCTGAGGCCCGTGCCGAGCGCGTCGAATGCTGCGCGCTTTTCCGGATCCTTGAGAACCCCATAGGCCTCGCCCACCTCCTTGAAACGCGCTTCCGCGTCGGCGCTCTTGTTCAGGTCCGGATGAAATTTGCGCGAAAGCTTTCGATGAGCGGTCTTGATCTGCGCATCGGTAGCCGTTCGCGGAACGCCCATGACGGCGTAATAGTCCTTGTATTTCATGGTTTCCAGTATCGTCCGATCAATGGATGCAGATAGCGCCCGGCCGGTTGTACGAGCGCCGAGTTGTCTCCTCAATATACAAGGATGTGCTCGTGCGCGTGCTTGGAAGAGTTCGTCCTTGCTTTGCGCCAACAATCGGGAAGCCGCGCCCGTGTTACACGGCATACGCGTGGCAAGCGCGACGCTGTCGCCGCATGAAGCGTCCGGACTCGTAACGGCTGATAACCGCTGCTCGATCCGCTTGTTCGCTGCTAACGGGCTAACGGCCGTTCTTCAACGGGTCTTGACGTCGGAGCCTGCGGGTAGCGGACGTTGTGCGACTCTCTGCGCCTCCACGCGTTCGAGACCGAACGCCTGCAACACAATGGCCGCCGTGCGCTCGGCGAACGTGGTTTCGCTGAATCGAAGCGCCTTTCGCGCGCGGACCGTGCGCTTCGATGAGGCAGCGAAGTGCAGTTCAGCAGCAATGCCCGCGAGGATGGTGCCGGTCGCGGAGATCAGGGACATCAGCTGGTCTGCGACAACAAAGCGTCTCGCTGAGATCCCCCGCTCGCTATCTCGCAGCAGTCGCTGACCTAGACCTCTGCTCAGCGCACGCGCTGAAACCCCTTCGCGTATCAGGAGTTGCCCCCACACCGGCTCCCGATAGGCACGCAGGAGCGTATGACGCACGCAGACCGCGATCACTTCCGCCGGATCGGACAGGTCGCTCGCGAGGCGATCAAGCGTATTGGCGAATTCCTCGAACAGATATTCGACGAGCGCGGAGAAGAGGCCTTCCTTCGATTCGAAGTGGTTGTAGAAGGAGCCGAACCCGACGTCGGCTGCCTCCGTGATCTCGTTAATGGTTACGCCGTCCATGCCCTTTTTCACCACCAGTGCGAGCGCAGCATCGAGCAGACGGGCGCGCGTTTCCAGCTTGCGTCGGGCGCCGCGCGAATCGCGTCCGCTCGTCGTCTCCAGTGGCGCAATCGGCGCCTTGAAAGTGCGTCGGCGACTTGCCCGCGGCTTTAGCACGTCTGGCATGTTGGCTCCCCACTTATTGTATGTTGCGAATTTTAGATCCAAACGTCATGGTTGACAACATAATCAGTAATGGGTTTAATGTCACATGTTCGGATGCTCCTGTTCGGAAACGGAGCAGCGAACGGCGTCGCGGGAAAACCCCGGCAGACGGTCTTTCGCCAAGCTGCGCAAGACCGGTGGGCCGGCAGAGCAGCGCGATGCCTGGGCATGAAAGCACGCTGATCACATTCTGATTGCGCGCGTCCCATGGGGGATGTCGCATACCGCGCTGCATGCCAGCAACCGACCGATAACGGCGTGGTGTCGCACGCGATGACCGGACTGAAGCCTGCCCAGTGCCCAATTCGACGTTAAGTAGGATAACTAACGTTTCAATAAAACTTGTCTTGTGCGTCCGCGCTGATGGCGAGCCGTGCTTCCCGGCACGCCGGGTTTCCACAGCATCGGGCAACTTTTTACCTGGCTTATCACCTGCCTGTGAACATCGTGAACCACTCCGGTCTTAACGCGCAGACGCCTGCGCACCCGTTCCTGTCGTCCGTCGCCCGGTCATCTTTCCGAGGACGCCTTTTCATTGCGGCTTGCGGGGCGATCCTGCTCTCGGCCTGCCACCACCGCGAAACGGCTCCGCCGGAGCTCAAGCCGGTCGTCGCTCGCGCGATGCATCCCGACGGGCGCACGGCAAGCGCCTCTTTGCCGGCCCAGGTACAGGCACGGTATTCCACCTCCCTTTCGTTCAGGGTCGGCGGCAAGATCACCGAACGCAAGGTGCGCCTCGGTGATGCTGTCAAGGCAGGAGAGCCTCTTGCATCGCTCGATCCTACCGATCTGCGCAATAACCTCGTCAACGCGCGTGCACAACTCGACGCCGCGGAGCATCGCCTCGTGTACGCCAAACAGCAGCTCGATCGCGATCACGCTCAGGCGCAGGCAAACCTGATTGCACCCGCGCAGATGGAGCAGACGCAGGACGCCTACGCCACGGCGCTGGCGCAGCGCGATTCGGCCCTGGCCCAGATGGCGCTCGCCACCGATCACCTGCGCTACGCGACGCTCACGGCCGACCACGACGGGGTGATCACATCGGAAGACGCCGACACCGGCCAGAACGTTCAGGCAGCCCAGGCCGTCTACCACCTCGACTGGACGGGGGACGTGGATATCGTCTGTGACGCGCCGGAGCGCACGCTCGGCGCATTGACGGTCGGCAGCAAGGCGAGCGTGACCTTGTCCGCGCTCCCCGGAAAGACCTTTGAGGCGCGGGTGCGCGAGGTATCGCCCGCCGCCGACCCGCAAAGCCGCACCTGGCGCGTGAAGCTGACGCTGGCCGCGCCGAGCCCGGAAGTTCGCCTCGGCATGACGGCCAATGTTGCGTTCGACGCCGCCGGCAACGCGGCCGCAGCGCGTCCGTTCGCGCTGCCCGTGACGGCGCTCTTTCACAAAGGTGAGGAGCCCGCTGTGTGGGTGGTGCGCGCCGGCAGCGACACTCTGGAGCTGCGCCCCGTCAGCATCGCGCGCTACGACGAGCGCACGGTCGCCGTCACTGGCGGCCTGCACGACGGCGAGCGCGTCGTCATGCAAGGCGTTCACGCAGTGACGGCGAACCAGCACGTACAAGTGGTGGCTCCGATGCACCCCGAGGATTTTCCGTCATGAACGCCCGCGACCTCGAAACCGCGCGCGACAACGCGCCCGCCACCCCGTCCGACGCCGAGGCACATGGCGAAGGCGGTTTCAATCTTTCCGCCTGGGCGTTGCGCCGTCAGCAGCTCGTGATCTTCCTGATCGGGCTTGCGACCCTGTTCGGCGTGATCGGTTATACGCAGCTGGCGCAGTCGGAGGACCCGCCGTTCACGTTCCGGACCATGGTGGTCAAGACCTACTGGCCGGGCGCGAACGCCCGCGAGGTGCAGGAACAGATCACGGACCGGATCGGCCGTCAGTTACAGGCCGCGCCGTACGTCGACAACATCAAGAGCTACTCGCGGCCCGGCGAGTCGATGATCTTCTTTGCCATGAAGGACTCGGCCGCAGTCAAGGATGTCCCCGAAACCTGGTATCAGGTGCGCAAGAAAGTGGGCGACATCGCGGCGACGCTGCCCAAGGGAACAGTTGGACCGTTTTTCAACGACGAGTTTGGTGACGTCTACACGAACATCTATGCGCTTGAAGGCGACGGCTTTACGCCGGCGCAACTGCACGACTACGCGGATCAGTTGCGCACGGTCCTGCTGCGCGTGCCCGGCGTCGCCAAGGTCGACTACTTCGGCGACCCGGACCCGCATATCTTCGTCGAAATATCCAATGCGGAACTGACGCGGCTCTCCATCACGCCACAGCAACTCGCCCAGGCCATCGACGCGCAGAATACCGTGGCGCCCGTTGGCACCATTACGACGGCGGACGACCGGGTGTTCGTGCGACCGAGCGGCGCGTTCAAGGACGTGCAGGCACTCGCCGACATGCTTGTCACGGTCAACCAACGCTCGTTTAGGCTCGGTGACATCGCGAAGATCTCGCGCGGCTATGACGATCCGCCCGTCACGCAGATGCGTGTCGGTGGCCAGGCGGTCCTCGGCATCGGCCTGACGATGCAAAAGGGCGGCGACGTGGTCAGGCTCGGCAAGGCGCTCGATGCGAAAGCCGCCGACCTGCAGGCGTCGATGCCAGCCGGGCTCAAGCTGGTGCCCGTGTCGAGCATGCCTCACGCGGTCAAGCATTCGGTGAACGAGTTCGTCAGGTCGGTGGGCGAAGCGGTAGCGATCGTGCTTATCGTGAGCCTGGTTTCACTCGGCCTGCGCACCGGCATGATCGTGGTGATCACGATTCCGATCGTGCTGGCCGTGACGGCGCTGTGCATGCATGTGTTCAACATCGGGCTGGACCAGGTGTCCCTTGGCACGCTGGTGCTCGCGCTGGGGCTGCTCGTCGACGACGCGATCATCGCCGTCGAAACGATGGCCGTGAAGCTCGAGCAGGGGTGGAGTCGCATGCGCGCGGCGGCCTTTGCCTACACGAGCACGGCATTCCCGATGCTGACCGGCACGCTCGTGACGGTATCGGGTTTCCTGCCGATCGCGCTCGCGAAATCGAGCACGGGCGAATACACGCGCTCGATCTTCGAAGTGTCGGCCATTGCGCTGATCGTTTCGTGGTTCGCCGCTGTCGTTCTGGTCCCGTTGCTGGGCTTCCACATGCTGCCCGAGCACAAGGTCCACACGAGCGGTGCGCACGATCAGGAGCACGCCATCTACGATACGGGCTTCTACCGGCGTCTGTCGGTCTGGATCTCGGGGTGCATCGAACGCCGCTGGATCGTCGTTGGCGTCACCGCCGTGCTGTTTGCGATTGCGATGGCAGCGTTCACGCGCGTGCCGCAACAGTTCTTCCCCAACTCTGAACGGCCGGAACTGCTCGTCGACCTGCGGCTGCCGGAAGGCGCCTCGTTCGAGGCGACACAGCGTGAGGCGAAGCGCCTGGAGAAAGCGCTCGAGGGCAAGCCCGAGATCGAGCACTTTGTCGATTTTGTCGGTACCGGCGCGCCGCGCTTTTACCTGCCGCTCGATCAGCAGCTTCAACAGCCTAACTTCGCGCAGTTCGTGATCACCGCCAGAAGCGTCGAAGACCGCGACGAGTTGATGCACTGGCTCGATGCCAAGCTCGGCAAAGCGTTCTCCGGAGTACGCACGCGTGTTGCGCGGCTCGAGAATGGGCCGCCGGTGGGCTTTCCGATCAAGTTCCGTGTGAGCGGGAGCGATATAGCGACCGTGCACTCGATTGCCGAGAAGGTCGCCGATAAGGTCCGTGCCGATTCCCGCACGCGCGACGTTCAGTTCGACTGGGACGAGCCGGCCGAACGGTCGATCTCGTTCGAGATCGATCAGAACAGGGCACGCCAGCTAGGCGTTACCTCAGCGGACGTATCGAACTTCCTCGCCATGACGCTCTCCGGATACACGGTCACACAGTTCCGTGAGCGGGACAAGCTGGTCAACGTCGATCTGCGTGCGCCGAGGAGCGAGCGCGTGGATCCGGCGCAGCTCACCAGCCTCGCCATTCCGACGCCAAACGGCCCGGTGCCGCTCGGCTCGCTCGGACATGTGCGGGATGCGCTCGAGTATGGGGTGATCTGGCAGCGCGACCGGCAGCCGACGATCACCGTGCAGGCCGACCTTCGTGGCGACGCCCAAGGCATCGACGTAACCCGCGATATCGAGCACGCGCTCGCGGAGCAAAAAGCCACGTTGCCAGTCGGCTATCGCATCGAGGTGGGCGGCGCAGTGGAAGAAAGCATGAAAGGTCAGACCTCGATCAACGCCGAAATGCCGCTGATGATCATCGCCGTGCTGACGCTGCTGATGATCCAGCTCAAAAGCTTCTCGCGGACCTTCATCGTCGTGCTGACGGCACCCTTAGGGCTGATTGGCGTCGTCGCCGCGCTGCTTCTATTCGGCAAGCCCTTTGGCTTCGTCGCGTTGCTCGGCGTGATTGCCATGTTCGGCATCATCATGCGCAACTCCGTGATTCTGGTCGACCAGATCGATCAGGACATCGCGGCAGGGCAAGCGCGCTTCGACGCAGTCGTCGGTGCGACGGTGAGGCGTTTCAGGCCGATCATGCTGACGGCCGCCGCCGCCGTGCTCGCCCTGATTCCGCTCCTGCGTTCAGCGTTCTTCGGGCCCATGGCAACCGCGCTGATGGGCGGCATCACGATCGCCACGGGACTGACCATTTTCTTCCTGCCGGCGCTCTATGCGACGTGCTTCAGGGTCCGGCGCGAAGAGCGCGGGACGCAACAGGTCGTCGTCGAGCGTGCGGAGAGTTGATTATGAAACTTGCCTATAAGACATCCGTTGTCGCCGTAGCCGCGGCATTCGCACTGACGGCCTGCTCGTTCGGTCCCGGCGGCGAACCGCCGGCCATGCCTTCGCCCGAGCATTACGGCGCACAGGCGCAGCCCTCGAAGACCGTTGCCGCGGGCGGGGTTGCGCAGCAGTTCGAGATCGGCGCCACGTCGGTGCCGCAGTGGTGGCGGCTTTACAGGTCCGACGCGCTCGATGCGCTCGTCGACGAAGGCCTGCGCAACAGTCTGACGCTGGCAGCCGCGCAGCGAACCCTTGCGTCCGCGCAGCAGGAATTGCGCGCGCAGATCGGCGCGTCCACGCTGCCCTCAGTCGGCGGTGCCGCGCAGGTCGAACGCGCGCGTTCGCCCGTCGTGCCCGGGCTCGGCCCCGAGCAGGTGCAATACAACTTTTTTGCCGGGCAGCTTCAGGCCCACTACACGTTCGACCTGTTCGGCCAGACGCGTTACACGAACTCGGCGAGCGCCGCTCGCGTGAACGTGCAGGCCTATGAACTGGAAGCGGCCCGGCGCGCGCTCGCTGCCAACATCGTCGGCACGGCGATCAACGTGGCGGCGCTCGATCGGCAGATCGCGCTCACCGAGCGGCTCGTCGCCACGGCCAATGAGACTGCCGACGAGGACCAGCAGCGCTACGCGCTAGGCTCTGTGTCGCGCGCGCAGGCGCTCGCGTCGACGCAGGATGCTGCTTCCGAAGCGGCGACGCTGCCGCCTTTGCGCCAGCAGCGGGCCTTAGCCGTCCACGCGCTCGCGGTGCTGATGGGCCGCACGCCTGATAACGCCCCGAGCGTTCCCCAACTCGACAGCCTGTCGCTGCCCGAGCATGTGCCCGTGGTCGTGCCATCGCATCTGCTGCGCTCGCGTCCCGACATTCAGGCGGCTGACGCCGCCGTGAAGGCCGCTGCTGCCGACGTGGGCGCTGCGACCGCGCAAATGTTTCCCAGCCTGTCGCTCACGGGCGCGATGGGCCGCGGCGGCTTCAGCTGGCCCGCGGTGCTCTCGGGAGCGGGCGGACTTTGGGCGATCGGTGCGAGCCTGTCGCAGCCGATCTTCCATGGTGGCGCGTTGTTCGCGCAGCGCAGAGCCTCGCTGGAGGCCTACGATGCGGCGGTTCTGCACTACAAGTCCACGGTGCTGTCGGCGTTTCAGGATGTCGCGAATTCGCTGGCCGGACTGGATAACGACGCCCAGACGCTGGCATCGACGGAAAGAGCCGCACAGGCAGCGCAAGCCGCATTCGACGACACGGCGTCGCGCCACCGCATGGGATCGCTGCCTTCAACGGCGGCGCATGCCAGCGAGCAGCGGTTTCTCAGCGCACAGATCGCCTCCGTCCGCGCGGCGAGCCAGCGCATGAGCGATACCGCGGCGCTGTTCCAGGCGATGGGTGAGCTGCCGCCCGGTCAGCCGCAGGCAACGTCAAGAGAATGATCGTGCGTCCGTTAGTGCGGGTCGAGCGATCCGGTGAATCGTGTCGCTCTTCCTGATCCGCTGCGCGAAATGTCGACGTTCTCGTGCCGCCGCTGGCGGGTGGATCTGATGCCGGAATGAGTGCGCCGGTGCACGGGGCGACGCGATGAACCTGTCACCGGGTGGCATGTTCGGTATGCGCGGTTTGCCCGGAAGCAGGATGAGCGGAGCGAGCAAGCCGCGGTAGCGATGATCGATTGCTGACAGATAATCGTATCGGCAAACCACACCGCCACCGTCGTCCGCGCTCAATCCGCTTCGATGGCGTCTTCGACGGCTGGCAGCGGACGCGCTGCAATCTTCTCCGCCTCCGCGCGCTTGAGCCCGAGTGTCTGCAGCAGCATGGCTGCGGTACGCTCGGGGAAATGTTCTCCGTTGAAGCCAAGCTCCTTGAGCACGCCTGCCGCTGGTGCGTCTGGTGCGACGAAGTTCAGCTCGGCGGCAATGGCGCAGAGGACCGTGCCGCCCACCGACAGAAAGCCGATGAACGGGTCCGCGACCACGAAGCGCTTCCCGGCAATACCGGTACCGATATCGCGTAGCAGCCGCTGGCCTAGCCCGCGGCTCATCGCGCGCGCCGAAAACCCTTCCCGTATCAGGAAACGTCCCCACACGGGGTCGCGCCGCGCACGCATCACCGTATGGCGCACGGAGACGGCGATCACCTCCGCCGGGTCGGACAGGCCGGCGGCAAGACGATCGAGTGTGTCCGCGAAATCCTCGAACACGTTCTCGACAAGCGTCGCGTAAATCGCTTCCTTGGATTCGAAATGGTTGTAGAAGGAGCCAAAGCCGACGTCGGCGGCCTCGGTGATTTCGTTGATCGCGACGCCCTCCATACCCTTTTGCGCCATCAGCCTGAGCGCAGCGTCGAGCAGACGGGCGCGCGTCTCGCGCTTTCGGCGCGCGCCGCGCGGCTCGCGTTCTTCAGCAACGGCGACCGGGGAGACTGGGGCGGCAGGGGTAGGACGCTTTGCTGTCCGGCGAGTGGGTGTGTTCGGCATGATCGGTCCACATTGGGCTATATCCCAGTATAGATGTAAATCTCTATATTGACAAAACACTCAACTATGACTTTAATGTCATTAATGGCGGCAGAGCTGCCGCTTTGACAAACGACAGACGGAGTCACTGTGGAGACAGCAGGAAACAACGGTGCCGTGCGTTACAGCGATTGCCGCGCCTGCGTGCGCAATGGCAGCCGGTGCACGCAGAGCGGATCGCGCTACTCCCGCCTGACGAGCCGGTTGTCGACGACGCAGCCATGAACGCGAACCGTATCGCGCGTAAAAGCCTCGCCTTGCGGAGTAACGCCGTCAGCGCGCCGACCATGTCAACCGAAGACGCCCTCCGAACCGTCCAACTTTCCGTTCAGCCATGAAACTCGCTACTGCACAGCCGTCACGTCACCCCAATCCCACGACGAAAGCGTCGGCATTGGCCTATCTGACATTCGACCGGCCAGATCTCGAAACCGCTGAACGGTTTCTCAACGACTTCGGGCTTGAAACCGTATCGCGCGATGAAGCGCTCCTCCTACTGCGTGGAACCGGTGCGTCGCATTTCTGCTATGTCGTTCGAAAGGCGCCGCAATCCCGGTTCGTGGGTTTTGCGCTACGGGTCGACAGCAGAGCCGATCTGGATGCGCTTGCAAAAATACCTGGCGCGTCCGAAGTACAACGATCGCAGTTGCCAGGCGGCGGCTACGTGGTACGACTGACCGATCCTTCTGGCTTTCGCGTTGATGCAATATGGGGCCAGGCGCCACCATCGACGCGCTCCCATCGGGCGGCACTCCCATTCAACTCGGTGGACGCGGCGGTGCGGATCAACGGGACGCAGCGACCGCCCGAGCGCGCGCCGGAAGTCATACGGCTCGGACACGTGGTGCTCGAACTCGCCGATTATCAGGTCACCTGTGCCTGGTACACGCAGCATTTCGGCTTCATCCCCAGCGATGTTCAAGTGCTTCCCGATGGCTCGCCCGTCGTCGCGTTCATGCGGCTCGATCTCGGCGACAGGCCGGCAGATCACCACACGCTCGCGCTTGCACAAGGATTCGTGCCCACCTACAGCCATAGCGCGTACGAAGTCGTCGACGCCGACGCGGTCGGCATGGGCCAGCGCATTCTGCGCGACAACGGCTGGACGCACGCATGGGGCATTGGCCGCCATGTGCTGGGCAGCCAGATCTTCGATTACTGGCAGGACCCGTGGGGGGATAAGCACGAGCACTATTGCGACGGCGATCTCTTTACGGCCGATGCGCCAGCGGGTGTGCATGCGGTGAGCCGCGAAGCGATGGCGCAATGGGGACCGACGATGCCGCGCAGCTTCACGAAGCCCAGATTCACCCCTGCCAGCGTCCTCGCGTTGATAAGAAACCTGCGCCGCAGCCCCGACCTGACGATGAGCAAGCTGCGCACGCTGGCAAAACTTTTCGCATGAACCCACTGCTTCACAGAGAATCCGGAGATCTATAAATGGCACTTCATGTTCTGCATTACAGGCATCATGGCCGCGCCTACTGGGGCGTCGTCGCCAACGGTGCTATCACGCCGATTCCGGGCGAGTTCGAGACGACGGCGGAGTTTATCGAGGCCAATCCGGTTGAACGGCTATCCGTGCTGAGCGATCCGATTCTTTCCGAATCGGAGGTGCAATGGTTGTCGCCCGTGACCGCCAATCAGCAGTTCATCTGCCAGGGTGCGAATTACCGCCAGCATATGATCGAGTCCGGCATGGACCCCGATGTCAAGAAATTCAACATGATCTTCACGAAGGCAACCAGTTGCATCGTGCCGGCCGACTCGCGCGTGGTTAAGCCCAAAGAGGTGCAGTTCCTCGATTACGAGATTGAACTTGGCCTGATTCTCAAACGCGACGTCACATCCCGCACAACTGTCACCGACGAGAATCTGCATGACTACGTCGCCGGCGTGGTGATCGTGAACGACTACTCCGCACGCGACATCCAGATACCGCAGATGCAGTTTTACAAGGGCAAGAGCTATCGCACGTTCGGCCCCGTCGGTCCTTACCTTTGTCTCCTCGAGAAACACGATTTTCCGAAGTTGAAGGAGCTCGTGCTGACGCTGACGGTAAACGGCACCGTCCGTCAGAACGACTCCACCGCGGGTCTTGTCTACGGCCCCGCAGAGACATTGACGGAGCTTTCCGGCATACATGATCTTCGCACCGGCGATCTGCTCGCGACGGGCACGCCCGCCGGTTGTGCGTTGATCATTCCGTCGCCCGAAAAGCAGCGCGCCGCGGCGCAATTGACCGAAGCGGAGAAGTGGCGCCTGTTCCTGAAGATGCAGTCAGAAAGGCCACAGTATCTGCACGCGGGCGACGTGGTCGAAGCGAGTATCGCGAGTCGCGATGGATCGATCGATCTCGGCATGCAACGTAACCTCGTCGTGGACGAGGCAGCATGAAAGGTATCGAAAACCTCGAAGATGTCCTTGCCGTCGAAGCGCAAGGACTGCCAGCGGATCTCCCCTCGAGCACCTACGAGATGATCTGCCGGGGCGCGGCCATCAATCCGTCGGCACCTGCACTTTCGTTCTTTGCGACCGCCGACGATTACCGGAGCGCTGAGCGTTGGACGTATAGCGAACTCGTGCGTGATGTCACGCGAACGGCGAACATGTTTGCGCGCCTGGGAGTCAAGCGCGACTCAGTTGTCGCCTACGTTCTGCCCAACCTCCCTGAAACGCACTTTGTGATTTGGGGCGGGGAGGCGGCCGGGATTGTCTGCGCGATCAATCCGCTGCTCGAGAGCGACGCCATCGGCGAACTGCTCAACGCTGCATGCGCGAGCGTGCTCGTAACGCTGGCGCCGTTCCCCGGAACCGACCTTTGGCAGAAGGTGCAGGCGGTGCTCCACAAGGTCCCAGGTCTGCAGGATCTGGTGCTGGTGAGTCTGGCCGACCGCATGCCGGGCGAAAAGCGATCCGCTGCCCGGATGCTGGAAGATGGCGAGTGGTCGAGACTGCATGGGCCAGGCGGCGTTCACAGTGCCGTTCCCGCGCATGTCAGCATTCACGATTTCAGTACTGCAATGGCGCGGGAGCCCGACGAGGCGGTCAGCAGCATGCGTCGAACGAGCGTCGATCACGTGTCGTCATTCTTCTGCACGGGCGGTACCACGGGGCTGCCGAAGATTGCGATTCGCCGCCAGTGCAATGAGGTGGCCAATGCCTGGAGCGCGGGTCGATTCTTCGGCGAAAGCATCGGTCCTGGCAAAACGATTTTCTGCGGATTGCCGCTTTTCCATGTCAACGCAGTGATGGTGACCGGTCTGCTGGCGTTCTGGCGTGGTGCGCACGTCGTGCTTGGCACACCGCAAGGTTATCGGGGAGAGGGCGTTGTAAAGCGCTTCTGGGAATTTGTCGAGCATTACCGCATCAACTTCTTCAGCGGTGTGCCGACATTATTCGGCGCGCTGCTGGACGTTCCGGTTGGCGAGCACGATATCAGTTCGCTCGAGTATGGTCTGTGCGGTGCCGCCCCCCTGCCGGTGGAATTGCTTCGTACGTTTCAGGACCGGACAGGCGTAAGCATCCTTGAAGGCTACGGCCTCACGGAGGGCACCTGCGTGAGCAGCGTTAATCCGCCGCTTGGCGAGCGCAAGGCCGGCTCGATCGGCCTTCGCCTCCCCGGTCAGGCAATGAAGGCTGTAGTGGTCGACGAATCGGGCCGGTATGTACGGGATTGCGTTGCGGACGAGACCGGCGAACTGGTTATCTCCGGCCCGAATGTGTTCGTCGGCTACAGCAGACCAGAACAGAACCGTGGCATCTGGATGGAATGTGGTGACGGCGCGCGGTGGCTCAATACGGGCGATCTCGGACGGTGCGACCCCGACGGGTACTTCTGGCTCACCGGTCGGAAGAAGGAACTGATTATTCGCGGCGGACACAACATCGACCCAGCGGCAATCGAAGAGCCACTGCATCGCCATCCCGCCGTTCTTATCGCCGCGGCGGTCGGCCGCCCTGACATGCACGCCGGCGAGTTGCCGGTCGCCTATGTGCAGCTCAAGCCAGGCGCAACCGTGACCGAAACGGAATTGGCCGAGTTTCTGCGTCACGAGATCAACGAACGGGCGGCGTTTCCCAAGGGTATACGGATCGTAGATGCAATGCCGCTGACGGGCGTCGGCAAGATCTTCAAGCCGGCGCTGAGACGGCGGGAAACGGCAGACGCGGTACGGTCGGCTCTCGTGGAGGCTCGCGTCGACAATGCAACGGTTAGCCTCATTGATGACACGTCGCGCGGGACTTCACTCCACGTCGAACTTCCCGACCCCGCTTTCGAAGCACTGGCGACTTGCGTGCTCGGCCGTTTTCCGTTCGCCTTTTCGATTTCGGCCGCCGCCAGTTCATCACGGGCAGAGTAACCGGCAGGCACAGATTCCGCCGCGATAGACGCGAGCGGCAGGCCAATGTGACACCAGCCACAACAAAGGGGCGCGGTAGGTCATGTGCTCCGGCTAAAGACGAATCACGCGTACAGACCACGAAACCGTGTTTCAAACGTCTAACAGAACTGGAATATTAGAACTCCTAATGGTATTGCCTTGCAATGACAGGAGGAAAACAGTCGATTTAGCAATTCCAACGGCAACACCACTAATTCATAACATATTCAGACAAGAGACCGGGAGAGACATATGGGAGATTACAGGCGAATGGTCAACGTTGCCGTTATGGCGGCTTGCACCTGCTCGGCTGCGCTCACCGACAGTGCCAATGCGCAGTCGGCCGGAAGCGCGACGCTGTCGATAGGATGGCTTCATATCGCGCCGCAGGGCAACGCAACGCCCCTAACCGTGGAAAGCATTGGTGGCATGACGGTGAATCAGCAGGTAGCCGGTAGTGGGGCGCATGCCAGTTCAACGGATACAGTGGGCATTGCCACTGAATACTATGTCACTGACAACATTGGTGTTGCCATGCTTTTTGGACTACCACTGACGGTCAATCTGATTGGAGATGGCACGCTGCAAAAGTATGGCAACCTCGGCTCGACAAGGCCGATGCCGCCCGCCATCGAACTTCGATATCACCTGTTTTCAGCCGAATCCAAATTCCGTCCGTTCATCGGACTCGGCGTGAACTACACGTGGTTCACCCAGGTTCGGACAACCAATAGCCAGTTTGTCGAGGACAGCTTCGGACCTGGCGGCTCGGCGCATGCGACCCTCAGTTCATCGTGGAATCCGGTATTCGAAATTGGGGCAAATTATGCGATTACGAAGCACTGGTCTGTCGGAACGTCCGTCAACTACATGCCGGTGAAGACCAACCTTACGTTGAATGGACAGACCGCGACGGGAACGCAGATCGTTTCCAGATCGACACTCCGGCTCGACCCGCTTAGCGTCTTCCTGAACGTCGCCTATACGTTCTAGTGGGGTAGTTAGTCAGCGCGCCGATCGAGAGGTTCCAACGCTCATCGAAGACATCGAGCCTGGCACGAGCGCGTTCGGCCGGTTTGCTCGCACGTTCGGGAAAGCGGCCAGTCATGCCGTGGTCCCCCCGCTTGCACAGCACAGCTTTTCTTTGGATCGGATAATGAAACGACAGGTCCTCAAGACCATTCTTTTTGCGTTGCCCAAGGTTCTTGACCTGACGGCACGCCGCTTTCCCGCTTATCGTGATCGTCTTAAGCAGCGCGATCTCGTGGCCTGGATCGGGCTCATGGATGAAAGCATCGGTCGCGTCATCACGTTCAGGAACGGGCGCGTTCGGTCGCGCGCCGGCAGGCATGCACGGCCCGACGTGCGCATGGCCTTCAAGGATGTCGCGACCGCCGTGAAGTTCCTTTCCCCCAATCCGGACCAGGGCGAGATCATTCACGCCGCGAAGAACTTCAAGGTGGTCACCGAGGGCGAGGACGACCTGTTGGTTTGGCTATTGCAAACCCTCAGCATGATGCAGACCGTCGGCCTGCCGATGGGCACGCCCATGCGCGACGGCACTCGCCGCTACACCACCTGTACCAACGGCGGGCCTCTGTTCGTCTACGTGAAGGATGGCCGCGTCGTTCGGGTGACCCCCATCGATCTGGATCGCACGGATGCGGCAAGCTGGGTGATCGAGGCGCGCGGTCGCCGCTTCAGCCCCCCGCGGCGTGCATTGGTCGCGCCTCACGCGTTGACGCTCA
Source organism: Paraburkholderia suaedae (assembly GCF_040812055.1). Classification (NCBI taxonomy): domain Bacteria; kingdom Pseudomonadati; phylum Pseudomonadota; class Betaproteobacteria; order Burkholderiales; family Burkholderiaceae; genus Paraburkholderia; species Paraburkholderia suaedae. The sequence goes on from NZ_JBFOAH010000011.1 coordinate 159,434, forward strand.
AGTCGCTCGTCTACTCCGACAAGCGCATCCTTCATCCGATGAAGCGGGTCGATTTCGATCCTGACGGCGAACGCAATCCTCAGAACCGCGGCAAGTCGGGCTATGTGCGTATCAGTTGGGACGAGGCCCTGGAGATTCTCGCCAAGGAGATCAACCGACAGAAACGCGTTCACGGTCCGGGATCCATCACGTTTCCCATGTCGTCCCACCACCAGTGGGGCAATGTGGGCTACTACCTCAGCGCGCTGACGCGCTTTGCCAACCTGATCGGCTTCACCCGGGTCGCCGCCAATCCGGACAGTTGGGAAGGCTGGTACTGGGGCGCCATGCATCATTTCGGCAACTCGATGCGCATCGGCGTTCCATCCGGCTATGGTGGGGTCGAAGATGGCCTCAAGGAAGCCGAGATGATCGTCTTCTGGTCCTGCGATCCGGAAAGCACCAACGGAGCCTATGCGGGATTCGAGGGGACGCCGCGACGCCTGTGGGCCAAGGAACTCGGCATCGAGTTCGTTCATATCGACCCGCATTGCAATCCCACCGCGCAATTGCTGGGCGGGCGCTGGATTCCGATCCGACCGCAAACCGATGCTGCTCTCGCCACGGCCATCATGTATGTGTGGGCTGTGGAGGACTTATACGACAAGGAGTACGTCGCCACCCGCACGACCGGATTCGACGAGTGGAGGGCGTATCTTCTCGGCGAAACCGACGGGGTTCCCAGGACGCCCGAGTGGCAGGAGGGCGAGACCGGCGTGCCCGCCAAGGATGCGCGTGCGCTTGCGCGCCTGTGGGGGAACAGGAAGGTTCATCTGGCAGTCGGGATGACCGGCGCGGGGTTCGGTGGCGCGGGCCGCGGTGCGACCGGAGCGCAGTGGGCGCGCTGCATGATCATGATGATGGCGATGCAGGGCTGGGGTAAGCCGGGTGTCAATTTCGGCTGCCTGGAAGTCGGGGTTCCCCATGACCTCCATTTCTATTTCCCCGGCTACGCGGACGGCGGCATTTCCGGCGACCTGGTGTGGACCGCAAATGCCGTGAACAATTACCAGCGCATGCCGCACATCCTGACCATGAATCCCGTCAAGCAAATGGTCCCGCGGCAGCAATTGCCCGATGCCATCATCAATGGCCATGCCACGGGCTACCTCTGGGACGGCCTGTCTCAGGAAGCCCAGTTCGCGCCGTTCAGCTACCCCATGCCCGGGTATTCGCCGATCCACATGATCTATCGTTACGGCGGGTCCGCGTTTAGCACAGTGACGAATTCCGGGCGCTGGGCCGAAGCCTATCGGCATTCCAGCATCGAGTTTGTGGTCAATCAGTCGATCTGGATGGAGGGCGAGGCCCAGTTTGCCGACATCATCCTGCCTGCGTGCACCTCGCTGGAGCGCTGGGACATCGGCGAATGGTCGAATGCCGGCGGCTACGCGCACCACGGGCATGGCACGGTCAATCATCGCGTGCTGACGCTGCAGCACAAGTGCATCGAGCCTTTGGGCGAGTCTCGCTCCGACTACGACATCTTCACCGCCATCCTGACCCGGCTGGGCCTTGGCGGGGTGTTTACCGAAGGATGCAGCGAACTGGACTGGGTCAAGCGGGTCTTCGACTCCTCGGACCTGCCCGATCACATTTCATGGCGCGAGTTCTGCCGCAAGGGCTACTTCGTCGTGCCACCCGAGAAACCCGGGTTGCGCCACCCCGTGGACATGCGCTGGTTCGCGCAGGGCCGGCGCAAGGACCTGCAGGAACCCCATCCACTGCCATCCCAGTTCGCCGAAAAATTCGGCATGGGCTTGCAAACGCCGAGCGGCAAGCTGGAGTTCGTGCCCGAGTTGCTGAAGCGGCACACTGCTGACAACCCCGAGCGCCCACCGCTGAACCGGTATATCCCCTCCTGGGAGGGGCTGCGCTCGGACCTGGCGCAGCGCTATCCGCTGCAATTGATCGCCACCCACAGCCGTTATAGCTTCCACACTCATTGTGACGGCAAGAACTCTGCGGTCAACAGCATCGATGACCATCGCGCGCTGATTGGCGGCCACCGCTTCTGGCTGCTGCGGCTGAGTCCGACCGACGCGGCGATTCGAGGCATTGCACAGCGCGAGCTCGTCAAGGTGTACAACGACCGCGGCGCAGTGATCTGTGCGGCCGACGTGTCGACGCTGGTGAGCGCGGGAGTGGTCAAGTCGTACGAGGCGAGCGCCGAATTTCAGCTGATCGAAATAGACGGCGAGCAAGTCGAGATCGGCGGTTGCATGAACATGCTGACCCCTGACCGGCCTCAAACCGCCGGAACCAGCAGCATGAGCCCGAACTCCTGCCTCGTGCAGGTCGAGAAGTGGCGAAGCGCCGATGCGTTCCTGCTCGGTCGCGCAGCGTGAGGACTACAGAATGAATAAGTGGAACCTGGTTATCAAAGTCGGGAATTGCGAGAACTGCCACAATTGCGTCATTGCCGCCCGGGATGAACACGTCGGCAACGATTTCCCCGGATATGCCGCGCCCGCCGCAGCCCACTCCGACAGCCCCATCCGTATCCTGCGCCGCGTTCAAGGCGACTCGCATATGGTCGAGACCACGTATCTGCCGGTCATGTGCAACCACTGCGACGACGCGCCTTGCATGCGGGTGGGCGGCAGCGCCGTTCGCAAGCGCGCCGACGGCATCGTTATCATCGATCCGGAAAAGGCGCGGGGCCGCAAGGACATCGTGAAGTCATGCCCGTACAAGGCGATCGTCTGGAACGACGAGTTGCAAGTGCCGCAGACCTGGATCTTCGATGCCCATCTGCTCGATCAGGGTTGGGCCCAGCCGCGTTGCCAGCAGTCATGTCCCACTGACGTCTTCGAGACGGTCAAGCTGGATGACGCAGCGATGGCCGAAAAGGCCGCGCGCGAGGGGCTCAAGGTATTGCGGCCTAACCTGGGCACGAAGCCACGCGTGTGGTACAGCGGCCTGGAGCGCTGGGAAACCTGTTTCATCGGCGGCAGCGTCAGCGCGCGGATCGGAGAACTGGTCGAGTGCGTGAGGGATGCGGCGGTCGCCCTGTACGTCGGCGATCATAAGGTGGCCGATACCGTCTCCGACGGCTTCGGCGATTTCCGCTTCAGCGGCTTGACCCAGGGAAGCGGCCTCTACCGGGTCGAAATCCGTCATGCTCTGGGCAACACCTGGCGCGAATGCGAATTGGGCGAAAGCGTTCATCTCGGCGAAATCAGCCTCGCCCGGACGGAATGCGGCGTGGCGGCAACGTGATTACGAGCCGTCAACGAAGCTCCTGGGGGGTGAGCCTGCGGACATCATCCAATGGGAGACACAAGGAAGCGCGATGCCCCTGACAGGGAACAGGCCACGCTCCGGTCCGTGTCGAGGCACGGCATGCTAACGCTACCGCCAACCGCTGTTGTCTACTTTCCTGCCAAGGAGGCTGATTTACATGAACCATGTGGCTCTCGTATGCGTGGTAGTTCTGGGGCTATTACTTTTCGGCCTTGGGTTCTCAATCTCAGTCATGCGTTTTCGGGAAGGCACCGGCTCAGGCTGCGAGCCGGACCCCGCCAACCCCTTGCACAAGCTCACACGGGCTCATGCCAACACGGCCGAATACGCGCCGTTCCTCGTGTTGCTGTTTCTCTATCTCGGCGCGCGATCGCCTTCGACGGCCACAGTGTCGCTGATCGTCACGGCAACCGTGTGCCGCTGTTTGCTCGTCATCGGACTTATCGCATGGCCCACGATGGCCCGGCCCAACCTTTTCCGGTTCGTCGGCGCGCTCGGGACCTACCTGGCCGGGTTGGCGCTCTGCGCGATGCTGCTGCATTGAGACGCAACGGACAAATGAGATTGCGTGAGTCCAAGGCTATCCGCTGCAAACCGACGCATCGCGATCGCAAGGCCGACATGCCAGGTTTCCCGTCGAGCGTCATGCTGCCGATATCCCAACGTGAACTGCGCAGACTGTTCAGCCACGAGCAGATCGCCGCGTAAGACTACGGAGTGGGCGCTGGAAACCTTTGTCTGGCATAGGTCCGCTCAGGAAGATGTCTTTGAAACCGTCGACTAGATTATCGTAATGCTCTGCGCGTCTCACGCGGTACCGCGGATGCCGAACTGACCGGTACGTCATGTTATGAAGCCAAAACGCCTGACGCGCGCACAGCGCAAAGAGCAGACGCGTGAGCAGCTGTTCGAGGCCGCGCGCACGATGTTCGTCAAAAAGGGATTGGCCGCAACCAGCGTGGAGGACATCGCCAGTACGGCCGGCTACACGCGCGGCGCGTTCTACTCGAATTTCGACGGCAAGCTGGAATTGCTGCTTGAGTTGCTGCGCCGCGACCACGATAGCGCGCAGGCCAAGCTGCGGGCGATCGTGGAAAACGGCGGCGGGCGCGAGCAGATGAAGGCGCGTGCCATCGCACACTACAAGGCGTACTTTCAAGACTGCGCCAGCTTTCCGCTTTGGATCGAGGCGACGCTACTCGCCTGCAGAGACACTGCGTTTCAGGAGCGATTCAACGCCTTCCGGCATGAAAAGCTCAGGCGGGTCAGCGAGTACCTTCGCGCGCTTACGGAACACGATGGCAATGCATTGCCCTTACAGCCGGACGCCCTCGCACTCGGCCTGGTAAGCCTATGCGATGGTGTGAGGCTATTCAGAACGTCCGATCCGCAGATGGCGAGCGACGCGACGATAGATATGCTGCTTGCCGGGTTGTTTCCTGCTTAGTGTGGCGGTGATCGCCAAAATACTGTGCGAAGCGACTGGAGGGACTGGCACAGTCCGTTGCCTGCTCTTTTCGCGCGTGGACCGATGATTATTTATCCAGCGCCGCTACCGACAGAGCACGCGCGGCACCGGTTTCTGCGTCGAAATGACTGACGTCATGGTCCGGGATGCGTCGAATGTCTCCTTCGATGCCGTTGATGCTGATCATGTCGCCTACTTTGACCGGCCGCTCGCCAAGCAGTATTAGCCCGGAGATGAAGTTTTTGACGATCTCCTGCAGACCGAATCCGATACCTACCGATAATGCGCTGACTATCCACGCCAGGTTTTGCCATTTGACGCCGAGCATGGACAGGGTTTGCAGCGCGACAAGGACATAGCCGACGTTGGCGAACACCGTCATGAGCGAGGCACGCATACCCGAGCTCATCTGAGTTTTCGGCAGCAATTCGGTGTCCAGCCATTTGCGTACCGATCTAACCAGATATAGGCCCACTGCACACGTCACGAGTGCGGTGAGCATACGGGCCGAGCCAATATTCAGAGCAGGCAGCCGCTCGCCCCCTAGTACCTCGACCATACTTTTTATCAGGCCAGAGGGCGTCGTTCCCAAGCCGCCCGTGAGCAGCGCGATGACAGCGGCGAGCACCAATGCGCTACGGGCGATGCCAGAAAACACCGTTGCCACCTGTTCGAGCTGGACGTCTCGCAGCCCGAACAGATGCTTGATCGTTTTGCCGCTCGCGTGACGTGGCGAAAAGACACTTTCGCAGACGTCGTGCGTGAGCTTCATCAGCAGATAGAGGCTGCACAGCACGAGATAGCACCAGACGAGTTCATACGTCAGAAATCGCGCCACCGAAACGTAACCGCAGAGCAGTGCAATCACAGAAGCTCCGACGGCGAGCGTGATGGCGGCGTGAATCATGCCCGCAAGGGTAGAGCGCGCTTCGGGGGGCTCTCCCGCAGCGGCGAGCGCAGTACGTACCCCATTTGCCCGCAGCAGCGATGCTCCAATAGTGAGGGCGACCACCAGCGCCACGACGCCGCGGGAAAAGAGGGTAAGTTGCAGGCTGGTGTCGGCGGCCATATTGAGCTGTTCGATGGCGCCGGAAAACAGCAGCAGTGTAGCCAATAGGCGCGGAAAGGGGCTCAGCGCGCGAGCAACCGGGTCGGCGATGGCTGGCAGGCGCCACGAAGGATGTCGCGTAGAAAGCCACGCACGACCGAGGGCCGCGACCAGCGCGCAGGTCAGAACATGTTTGATCAGTCCATCGGCGAAGCTCTGGAGGACAGGATCCAACGTCATCTGACGGGTAACGGCGAAAACAACCAGTTGTACCGCGCATACGGCGGCTGTCATGTTCGCAAGCACCGTCGATACCGCAATGGCGCTGCGTCGCAGCCGACCTTCGGGAAGGCGGCGCAGGCAAAGCGCCCCTAACGTTCCCTCCACAATATGAGCTCCGATTGTCGTGACGGCCAGCGCGAGCAGCATCATCAGTGTGGTCACGAGCCGCTGGCCCGGTTGCCATATGAATTGAATTTGCCTGCTGACTTTCTCATCGAAGCCTCGCAGACGTTCATAGTCGGACGCTTCACGATGGAGCACAGGCGCCCAGAATGCAGCGCTGAAAATGCTTGCGGAGCGAAGTGCCAGTTGGTCTTTCAGATGGTCGTGCAGTAGCCGCACAATCTGCGCGCTCACGTTGGCGAGGTTCTGCTTGATCATTCCCGCTTGCCTGAGTTCGGCATCAAGTTGCGCCTGCTGTTCAGCGAGCGAGCCGCGCTGTCGGGCGATTGCGGGAGTTTCCGCATTCGATCCAGGAGTGGCGGCCGCTCCGAGTACGTCGATCTGCGCTTGCGTTTTCGCGCGATCCGGCTGCAGTGACGTGCTTATCAGCCGATCGACGTCTTCGGCTACGTGCCGGCTCACAGCATCCAATTCCAGGAGTTGGGCATCGCTTGTCGCGCTCGAAGCGCGCTGCCTGATTTCGTCCTGCTTGTCTTGAAGTGCCTCCAGCATTTTCAGCGCGTCGGGCCTCATAATCGTGGAGGACAAAGGGGAAGCAGGAGCATGTATGGCCGGGGGCGGCGGCGTTGCGCATAAGGCAGCCGGCGTCAGGCTGGGCACTGTTAGGGCGATAAGGCGAAAAATGATCAAAGGTACGGGTCGCATGACGAAAACGCAGTGAAGGGCGCGCGGTTAGAGGTCCGCGTCGTGCGTGAGACACCCATGTGCAGTGTTGCGCCGAGATTGTGCTGAGCCGTAAATCCGGGCGCGCTGGTAAGCGCGTTGCAAGGCTAGTCCGGGGACAGCCCGCGCTCACGACAACGTTGACACCCCGTTCATACGTGATAATACCATCATATATGAGTAATAATGCCACAACGGACGGACTTTGCGCAAGGTCAACCTCTTGCGGCCACAGCTGTGCGACTGTGATCCCGAGGCCGAAGAACTGGGACTGTGCGACCGGCGGACCGCACGGGTACGCCTTTCGTGCCGCGTGCGCCGGTTCGTGGCGATCGAGCAGGCAGAGAGGTACAAGGCCCACAGGCCGGGCGAAACAAAGAGGGTGTAACCGGACAGAGCAGTTCGGTGCTGGCCGGTATGCGGGGCAGGCATTGACTTGCTGTTTTTCCCGCGCCGTTTGCGGTTGTGGACGGCGATCGAGGCTTGACTAGCTACCCATCGAGCATTTTGACGTGTGGACTCGCGCGCCATAACGTCACAAAGTAGACGGAACGTGAGCCATGGAATACATGGTCGCCTTCCTACCGTGTCGCGGGGGCTCGCTCCAAGGTCGAATTGCCCTCAGCTCATCGACATGAGGGTGAACGACGGCTACTCGTTGCTGTCACTAACAGTCCACCGCGGGCGGGCGGTGCCGCGTCGTCGTCCGTGTATTCCGCTGCGCCACTTCTCGGTAGTCTCGAGGGAGATGCAATCAATGGACACAAGAGAATCGTCCTCATTCACTGCACTCCTGGCAGTGGGGTCGGCACCCGAGGGTAGCAATGACCCGAACAGCGGCCTGAGCGGAGCTCACCCCGTCGATTTCCCAACGTCCGCAGGCGGGGGCACCCATACCTTTTCTTTCAGCCAGGACGGCGAAAGCTTTCTGCTCGACGGCGAGCCTTTCCAGATCCGCAGCGCAGAGATGCATCCGGCCCGCATCCCCGCCGGCTACTGGCGGCATCGCATCCTGACGGCCAAGGCGATGGGGATGAACTGCATTGCGTTCTACGTGATGTGGAATTACCACGAAACGAGTCCAGGCATTTTCGATTTCAGCACGGAGAACCGCGACATCGAAGCATTCATGCGGCAGTGTCAGCAGGAGGGGATGTGGGTGTTGCTGCGGCCAGGTCCCTATATTTGCGGTGAATGGGATCTGGGCGGCATTCCGTCGTACCTGTTGAGTTACCCGGACATCCAGCTTAGGACCGACTCTGCTCACGATCCTCGCTACATGTCGGCGGTCGCACGCTACATCAGGGAGTTGAGTCCGCGCATTGAACCACTATTGGTGATTCACGGTGGACCGATCCTGATGATTCAGATCGAAAATGAATTCGGCTCGTACGCCAGCAACCCGGCTTACCTCGAAGCAATACGGCAGCTCTGGCTTCGAGAAGGGATACAGGGGCCGTTCTATACCGAAGATGGCATCAGGCAGCTTGAACAGAATCGCACGACCGTCACTGGCGGCGCGATTGCGCTGAGCAATGGCGATGCCCAGCAAATCGCGGCCGTCCGGCGACAATTTCCGGCCGTTCCGGCGATGGCCGGCGAAGTGTATCCCGGGTGGCTCACGCATTGGGGCGACGAGGCTTTCAACGATACAGCCGTCGATATTTCCGGCACGCTTGACGCCCTCATGCAAATGAAGCTGTCATTCAACATCTATGTCATTCACGGCGGCACCAGTTTTGGCTTTTATGCCGGTGCAAACGTGGATGAGGATACAGGCGAATATCAACCCGACATTACGAGCTACGATTACGCGGCACCCGTCAGCGAGCAAGGCGTGGCGACGTCGAAGTACATGAAGTACCGCGGCGTCATCGCCCGGTATCTCTCGACGCCGTTGCCCGATTTACCCGAACCCGTTCCGACGATCAGTCGCAAAGGAGGCCAGGCCCTGATGCCGGAACTTTGCACGTCAATCTGGGACAACCTGCCCGCAGCGCTTCCGGCCGCACAAACCGTCGCCCCACAGCCGTTCGAGTTATACGGCCAGGCGTTTGGATTCGCGCTGTATCGCAAGGAGCTGCAGGGCTACCGCGGCGGTATGCTGGATATCAAGAATGTTCATGATTACGCAACCGTGTTCGTCGGCGAGCAATACATAGGTGGCGTGTCGAGAGCCTGGATGCCGGAGCGCTGCGCGCAACCGCTGAATGTCAAGCATCATGCGCCGCTTGCATTGCCGCTTGCAGGGTCGTCGCCGGACGGCGCCGTATCGCTTGAAATCCTCGTCGAGGGCATGGGGCGCATCAACTACGGCCACGCGATGATCGACCGCAAAGGCATCGTCGAACCGGTCACGCTGCAGGATGCGCAAGGCCATAGCGACACGCTCACCGGCTGGGAAGTCTTCCTGTTACCGATGGATAGCGCGTTCATCGCGAACTTGCGCACCTTCTGTACGAATCCCCGTAAAGCCGGACTGTTCTTCGAAGCGGCCTTGCCGTTGGATACAGTCGGCGATACCTATCTGGACATGCGTAACTGGACCAAAGGTGTGGTCTGGGTCAACGGGCACAATCTGGGTCGCTATTGGAACATCGGTCCGCAAAAGCGCCTGTATTGTCCAGCACCCTGGTTGAAGCAGGGCGACAACGAGATCATCGTCTTCGATCTCCATCAGATTGAAGCGAGACCGATTGAACTGGCGCGCACGCTGTCGTAAAGAAAGCACTAGAAGCCAACACCGGAAGAATCCGCGGCCACCTCGATTACCCTTCGTCACCGGCTGGCATCAGTTCCAGAGTGAGTACTTCGAAAGGCGCGAGCGGGACAGTGTGCGGCTGGTCCGCGTCGAGCACCGACGGAACATGCGAGGCACGGCTGCGCCATAAGCTGCGTGTGTGGAATCGTTTGGCCGCGCCGGCCGGCAACTCTAATTGCCGTCGCAAATCGAGCACGAGGCTCTTCGCGCGGCTATCGGGATTGCGCAGCGTGATAAACGCCTTGACCGGGGACCATGCCGCCCAGCCATACACATCGAGCCGGTCCGGCGCACCGCCAATCCAGTGGCTGTCGCGCAGCACGTCGGCGTTCGCCCGGGCCCATCTGGCCGACTCGGCGAGGACATCCCAGTCGCCGTCGCCCAGCAGCGACGGCGTGATGTACAACTCCTGCAGTTGTGCGCCACTGCCGAAGTACGAATGCACTTCATTTGCGAAGTCCTCGCCTTGAGCGGTGTTCAACCGATCGTTGTGCTGCGCGTAGATGATGCCGTGGAGCATCAGCGAGTTGAGCGGAAACAGCGGACTTCTCACGACGACGTTGTGATAGGTCTGGGCGTCGCGGTAAGTGATCCAGCGTTCGCGACTGCTGCCTACGCCGGCCAGCTCGTCGTCCTTGCCGCCGCGCCAGATCGAGTCGGCGTAGCGCAGCCAGAATGGCGACGGATAGGTGCCGACGGTGAGGTTGATGAAGGTGTCGGGCCTGGTCTTGCGGATGTCTTCGATCAACTGGATCGCCGCGTCCCAATCGCTGTCGAAGCGGCTGCCGGGGACGATCGTGTCGGCATTGCCGGTGCCATCGAACTTGAACTGATTGACGCCGTGCTGCGTGAGCAGTTCCATCGCGGCTTCATGGAAGCGTCGATAGTATTTCGGCCCCGACAGCGCGAAGCGCTCATCGATGATCTCGTATCCGGTGGCGCGGCCCCGCGTCACGCGTTCTTGCCGCGCCGAGCCATAGCCGCCCCACGGCGATAGCCACACGCCAGGCGCCGCGCCGTACCGGGCAGCGGCGTCGCGCAGCGGCCGGAACCCTTGCGGAAAATCATTGCCGAAATGCCAACTGCCGCTGTGGTCGTCCCAACCGTCATCGAACAGGAAGGAATCGAGTTGTACGCCGCGCCTGTCGTGCAACTGGCGGCCGACATCGTCGATGCGTTCGAGAGCTTGCTGCTGCGTGTATGGCATGAGGTAACCGATGTCGTACCAGCCGTTGTAGTGCAGGAACGGGCGGCACGGATGAGCTCGTTCGCGTTCGAGATAGGCCGCGAAATCGCGGCGTAGCTGGCCGTCGCCAGCCACGCCCGCCACCGCCGAGTAGACGACTGTCTTGCCCTTTTCGAGCGGCAAAGCGCGCGACAGGATGAACCTGACCGTGTCGCCGCACACCTCGCTTTCAGACAAGGGAAGCTCGAATCCGAGGTAGACGTTGCCCGCGATCACAGGCGTTCCCTTGAACTCGCCGCTGGTTTGGGCACCGGCCATCCGCGTCTCCAGCAGCGAAACGGCGGTAATGTGCTCGTCGTTCTTGATCGCGGTAATCGCCACCTGCAGGCGCAAGTACTGTGAGCTCTCGCGTTGCTCCACGCTCCACTCGACGCGCAGGCGATCCTGTTCGTCACCGAGGAGCGCACGCACGCATCTGCCTGCAATCCGTTCGCCCAGTCTGGACGCCTTGGGATTTGCCGTGAGCATTTCTTCGCGCAGCGGCGCAAGCAGCTTCAGCTCGGCAACGCCCAGCGTGCAACCGTCGGCCAGCGATAGCGCAAACGGCGCGGTGACCGGCAGCGTACGCACGCGTACGCGGTCGGTCAGGGTGAAATCGGCCAGATGCTCGTGCCTGACGGTGAAGTTCAAGGCAATCGCCGCGTTACCGAAGGAGTGCCGGTCACCTTTCGTCTGCAATATCGGCGTGCCTGGACGCGTTAACGCAGTTTCTTTGGCGTGCATGGACCAAGCCCACGATGAGGAGGGTACGTGATCCATAGAGTACTTCGGGCGGATTGGGCAAGTGCATGAATTTTTATAGTCGCGATACCGCACCGTCAGACGCTCAACCTGACGGCGGTTCAGATGAAGCCGTTCCGCGGCCCGCGACGGCATCAGCACGCCGCTCGCAAACGGCCTGTACCACCTTCAACCGCTCCAGCTCCGGCATCGACATGGTGATCGTCCCAGTTGCGTTCATGGCCAGCGCTCCTCAAGCCATGCTGGCCACCAGCCTGCACCCGCAAACACGACATTGTCATCTGGCCGCTACAGCTCGACCGGTGCTAACTAACCTGATGTCGAATTGCATAGGGTTACTAACGATATCAATGCTACGAAAACGGCTGGCGCGCCAGCATCCGTGCTCCGGCAAACGGAAACTCCAGGTGCAGTTCGTCGATCCGGCGCATCAGCAACTGGTCTGCCTCGCTCGCAGGTTGCGCCCGGTAATACACGCTCGATCTTGCGATACCAACGGGTCGCGCCTGCTGCGAGACCGGCAAACCGGCCATTAAAGTCAGCGATGAAGTGGGGCGCGTAAGCATTGGCGGCCTCCTTCGTGCTGATTTCGCGTAGCCGCAACTCCTTCACGAGACGATCCTGCAACGTCAGATTCGCGCGCTCGACGCGCCCCTTCGCCTGACTGCTGTTGGCGCAAAACGTATCCACATTGAGCTCGTACAGCGCGCGGCCAAACTGCGTGACACCCTTGCCTGGCGTCACCGAATGGCTGTTGCAGTGAAAGACGCTGGCCTTGTCGCTGTACAGCGCGACCGGCTTGCCATGCTGTTCAAGGTACGCGCGCATCGCCTCGAAGTAGCTGAAGGTCGACTCGGTCGCCGTGAAGTGCAGCGCCATCAGCCGGCCCGTCGCATCGTCGATGAACACCAGCAGCGTGCACGCTGGCGCGCGTTCCTCGAACCACCGGTGATCACTGCCGTCGATCTGCACCAGCTCGCCCAGACACGCACGCCGGTTTTTCGGCTGGTGAAGCTTGGGCGGCCGCTGTTTGCGCGGAATCCACAGCCCCGCATCGCGAATCCAGCGCCGCACGGTTTCCTTCGCCAGCACCACGCCATGACATTCGGCCAGCTTCTCGCACGCCAGCGTCGGCCCAAAATCGGCATAGCGTTCGCGCACCAGCGCCATCGCCCGCGCCCGCAGGTCCACCGGCAGTTCGCGATTGCTGGGCTGGCCACGCCGCGCCGAGATGAGCCCGGCCGGTCCAGCGGCCTCATAGCGCCGCACCAGCCGGCTGACCTGACGTTCGCCCAGCTGCAGCCGTTCCGCCGCCAGTACGATCGTCAGGCGACGCTGGACGACCGCCTCGATGATCTTCACGCGCTCGAGCTCGTGCATGCTGATCGTGATGAATCCACGTCCGTTCATGGTCTGGCTCCGGGCTGTCCGTGATGCCGCAGCCTGCGCCACAGCAGCCAGCCCGGAGCAGGAAACCAGACATTTCTAAATGGCTGGAACACGACATTTCTATAAAGCTATTACAATCAAAAATATTGATAATTAGGATTATGTCAAATACGATCTCCTACTGCGCTGTAGTCACTGGCGAAAACGCGCCGTTCAGCGAAGGTATGGCGGCTGGCGCGGGATTTCCCCCGTCCATCAGTGGCCGGTGTGCTGATACCTCAAGTCCCTCTGGCTGCGATGGCAGCCACCAGTACAACGTCCAACTCGGCGATGAAGCGATACAACGCAAGATAGCCATGCGCTCCATTTGAGATGACCAGTTCACGCATTGCGCTGGCGCCTCGAACAGGTCGTCTGGCCTCGCCCGATATGCTAAGCTGCTTAGCAGTGCTGCGCGCAAACGTCGCGTGCGTTCGAATGGTTTTCTCGGATGTATGAAGAGGAGAAGCGACCATGAAAATCCTATGGGTCGATGACCACGAGATTCTTTGCGTTGCTCTCTCCGAATATGTCCAAGCCCACGCGTCAGAGCTAAGCGCAACCGCAATCGACATCACGCCCGTCTTTACGCTTGCCAGCGCGCTTGAAGAAGTCAGCAAGACACCTCCCCCCGACCTGGTATTCCTGGATCTCAATCTGGACGGCGAGAACCGTGGCGCGGCGACCCTTGAGCATTTCCAGGCTGGAAATCCATCCAACGTTCCCGTGGTCATCTGTACCGGACTTGCTCCTGGCAACGATCACGAAGTTGAAATTTTGCGAATGTGCATGCGTGATTACGCCGCTCGAGGAATCCTGCTAAAAGGAGGCGCGCACAAAAAAATGTTCATTGGACTAAGCAGGATTTTAGGAGGTGAACTCTGGATTCCAGAAGAACTGTTGCTCCGCTTTGCCTGCTCGACACAGGCGCCCACAGCTAGCTGGAATACGCAACATCTTGGGCTTTCTCCGCGAGAGTGGGACTTGGCGCGTTGCATTGCGCGTGGCCTCTCAGGGAAACAGATCGCAAGAGAGCTTGGCGTCTCCGAGGGACATGTCAGACAGGTTTCTTGTGTTATTTACGACAAACTTCAAGTCAGAAACCGCGTTGAAGCTGCACTTCGAGTCAACGCCGAGCTGGCCCTTGGAAAAGGGGCAGCCGATACGCGACCGTTGTGAAGTTCTTTGCTACACCGCTCGTCCTGTTCCCCTGCTATCACTTTTAACCGCCTTCGGTCGACGCTTTTGGCTTATGCTTTGCAAGCGTGGTCAACAAGGTTCGTTCCGAAACCGGTTTTGACAGAAGCTTCATGCCACTGGCGGCTACTTTTTTTAGCACTGCCGACGAGGTGTCCCCCGACCACAGGATGGCAGGGATCGAAGCGTTGGTAGCAGCGCGAACCGCTGCAATCGCAGCAATACCGTCTTCGTTTTCCAGCCGGTAGTCAGAGAGGATGCAGTGCGGACCGCTCGCCAAAGCCTCAATGCGCAACTGCTCGATGACGTCGGACGATGACTCCCCCGCCACAACGTAGCAGCCATGCTCGATCAGGCGCATCGATATTTCAATTCTTAAATCGCTGTTGTCTTCGATGATCGCCACGACCATATCATTCAGGTCCGGGTCGCCTTCTTCAACCGTTTGAACCTCGAGCAACTCCGGTGGTATGAGCCCCATGAACGGGACCGTCACCGAAAAACGCGAGCCCCGCCCTGGTGCCGAGTCCACGTCCAGTTGGTGACCAAGAAGGTTCGCGAGCCCCTGGACAATGGACAGACCCAGGCCAAACCCTTTTGCACGATTCCTCTCGGGATTATTGACCTGTACATAGCTTTTGAAGATATCCGCCTGTCTACCTTCAGGGATACCTATCCCGTTGTCCCAGACGCTTATCTTTATGCCGCTGCCACGCCTCTGGCAACTCACCAGCACATGCCCCTTCCTGCCACCCTGTTCCGAAGGCGTGTAACGGATCGCATTGAGCACCATATTCCGGACGATCCTGTCCAACGCATGGCGATCCGTACGGACCAGACAGGGGCGGCTATGGAGTCTCAACTTCAGCCCCTTTGCCTCAGCCAGTGGCTGCACATCCACGACGATGCCGCGCAAAACGGAAGGCAGCGCCACCTCCTGAATTTCGACATTCCAGGTCCCGGACTCGAGGCGGCAGATATCCAGTGCCCCGTTAATCATCCCTTCCATCGCATCTACTTGTTTTTGCGCAACCGAGACGTCTTCAACCAGATCGTTCGATTTAATGCTCCGCTCAAGAAAATTTAATTTCAGCCCAAGCGTGGTGAGCGGCTGGCGCAAGTCATGGCTTATCGCAGCGATCAGCAGGTTCTTCTCCGCCTTTGCCGCTTCAGCCCGCTCTCGTGCCTCATCGATAATCACTTCTTTAACGTATGCGCGCTTCTGACTATAGAAAAAAAACCTCGCGAGGAAACAATAGCCAACTAGTTGAGCCGTGTAGAAGCCCAGCACTGCTGGCCGGTAAGTATATAGAATGGGGCCCAGGCTAAATCCGAACGGAATAGCGCCGAGCGCGAATGAACCTAAATTCGCCCGAAGACTGGGCGCGAGCAGCAGCAAGGTAAATGTATGGCTAATCAGCGTGTACTCAAGGAAGCCCGAACTGGCCAATTTGACGTAGGGAGCATGGGTCGAGAAATCGGGTGGTGTTAGACCAAAGGTACCCGCCGCCCACCAGAACGATGTCAGTGTGACGGCTGCAGCCCAGGCCCAGTGCATCTGCTCGACCGCGCTGACGCTGGCGTGCTTCGGGAGCGCCTTGGTTTTTTTCAGCAAGTAGGCTGCCAAGGGAACGGCCAGCCCCCACAGTCCGAGGCCCCAGATGACACGGAACCAGCGATAGCTATCCGAGGTTTTGATCCACGATCCATACACGCACAACAGCGAGGCTCCGACCGAGACCAACACGGTCCAACATACCGCTCGGCGGGACAGCGATTGCAATAACTCGCGTTTGACGCGGAGATTCTGCTCGGTACTGAGTGCTGCAACCGGTCCCACAAAAATATTCATCAATTCAGCGAAGCTGCGGCGCTCGGTTGTGCGGGCCGTTTCACCCGCGCACAGTGATGCTCTGGCCTCGGGCCATTCGCCCGCGCCAGAATCACGTGGTTTGTGAATACGGGACGCCATAGCAGGCCTCCGGGAATCAGATGCAACTATGCGCCGCTGTAGTAGCTTTGTGTTCCCCTGCCATTTCTTTTTCATCCGCCTTCGGTCAATGTTTTTGGCTTATGTTCTGCAAGTATGGTCAGTAGGGTCTGTTCGAAATCCGGTCCTGACAAAAGATTCGTATCACTAATGGCTACTTCTTTAAGCATGGCTGACGAGGTGTCCCCCGACCACAGGATGGCAGGGATCGAAGCGTTGGTAGCAGCGCGAACCGCTGCAATCGCAGCAATACCGTCTTCGTTTTCCAGCCGGTAGTCAGAGAGGATGCAGTGCGGACCGCTCGCCAGAGCCTCAATGCGCAACTGCTCGATGACGTCGGACGATGACTCCCCCGCCACAACGTAGCAGCCATGCTCGATCAGGCGCATCGATATTTCAATTCTTAAATCGCTGTTGTCCTCGATGATCGCCACGACCATATCATTCAGGTCCGGGTCGCCTTCTTCAACCGTTTGAACCTCGAGCAACTCCGGTGGTATGAGCCCCATGAACGGGACCGTCACCGAAAAACGCGAGCCCCGCCCTGGTGCCGAGTCCACGTCCAGTTGGTGACCAAGAAGGTTCGCGAGCCCCTGGACAATGGACAGACCCAGGCCGAACCCTTTTTCACGATTCCTCTCGGGATTATTGACCTGTACATAGCTTTTGAAGATATCCGCCTGTCTACCTTCAGGGATACCGATCCCGTTGTCCCAGACGCTTATCTTTATGCCGCTGCCACGCCTCTGGCAACTCACCAGCACATGCCCCTTCCTGCCACCCTGTTCCGAAGGCGTGTAACGGATCGCATTGAGCACCATATTCCGGACGATCCTGTCCAACGCATGGCGATCCGTACGGACCAGACAGGGGCGGCTATGGAGTCTCAACTTCAGCCCCTTTGCCTCAGCCAGTGGCTGCACATCCACGACGATGCCGCGCAAAACGGAAGGCAGCGCCACCTCCTGAATTTCGACATTCCAGGTCCCGGACTCGAGGCAGCAGATATCCAGCGCCCCGTTAATCATCCCTTCCATCGCATCCACTTGTCTTTGCGCAACCGAGACGTCTTCAACCAGATCGTTCGATTTAATGTTCCGCTCAAGAAAATCTAATTTCAGCCCAAGCATGGTGAGCGGCTGGCGCAAGTCATGGCTGATTGCAGCGATAAACTGGTTCTTCTCCGCCGTTGCCGCCACAGCCTGCGATCGAGCCTCCTCGAGGACAACCTCGTTGACACAGGTGCGTTGCTGATCGTTGCACATGAACCATGCGACGACACAATAGCCAACTAGTTGAGCCGTATACCAGTCAAACATTCCTGGCCGGTTAACAAAGAACAGTGGTGCGATGTTAAATGCGAATGGGATAGCGCCGGTCACGATTGAACCTAAAGCCGCACGAAAGCTGGGTGCGAGCAGCAGCAAGGTAAATGCCTGGCCGATCATTGTCAGTTCCACGAAGCCATACCGGGCAAACGTAAAGTAATAACCATGAAGGCGCGTGAAGCTGGGCGGGATGAGCCCAAAACTGGCCGCCGCCCACCAGAACGATGTCAGCATGACCAATGCAGCCCATGCCCAGTGCATCTGCTGGACCGCGCTGACATCGGCGTGCTTCGGAAGCGCCATGGTCTTTTTCAGCAAGTAGGCTGCCAAGGGAGCGGCCATCCCCCACAGTCCCAGGATCCAGACGACACGAAACAAGGGATAAATATCCGACGTCTTGATCCACGATCCGAATACGAACCAGAACGTGCTTCCGACCAACAGTAGCGCGATCCAATATACCGATCGGCGGGACAGCGATTGCAATAACTCGCGTTTGACGAGGAGATTCTGCTCTGTACTAAGTGTTGCACCCGGTCCCACAAAAAGATTCATCAATTCAGCGAAGCTGCGGCGCTCGATTGTGTGAGCCGTTTCACCCGCGCACAGTGATGTTCTGGCCCCGGGCTTTTCGCCCGCGTCAGAATGACGTGGTGTAGAGAACGCCATAACAGGCCCCGGAAATCAGGTGCAGCTACGCCCCATTGTGCTAGCAGTCCGCCAGCAAGTCGATGGACAAGTGTTCTGTTTTTGCCGAACAAAAGTTCGTGATCCCCCAGGTGGTCTATACCTGAGATTTGTGCCCGCTGTGCCGAGCATTGGGTTGAAGACCGTCAAAACTGCTGAACGAGGGTAAGTATGAGGCTGATCTCTCCCGCTGCGCAGTACCAGTAACTCGCAGTTATTTTGATCAAGCGCGATTCGCCACTTGCGATGTTGGGTGCCTCGCGCCGTGTGTGCCGCGTCGAACCGCATCCGTAACCCGGCGTGTGCCGTACTCTCAAGAAGTCACTCTAACCAATAATCGCAAAGCGACACCGAACATTTATTCGTCCGCAAAGGAACATTTATTGCCGAACATCAAAATATCGACGTAACTACAACTGACACGGTTACACGGCGTAATTATGCAGCATAATTCGACACAAGGAGGGTGTGAATCACCGCACAATGGCTCGCGTTTCTCTCTTGCCTTACGGCTCTATAATCGGCCGATGCGAAAAACGCGGTGCGAAGACACGCGACGTTTTCCACCTCGCTTTCCGGGAGATGGACATGATCCGCAATACGTCCTCGAGCTAAGCCAACTGAGTCGCGGACGACTCCACACCCCATATCAACCATAGCTCCCAGTTTGTCTACAGAACTGGCTGCAGTGTGCTGTTAGGTATCCTGATTGGTAAGTGAGCCATAAATCAAGGAGCTTCACTATGAAAACCCTTGCATGCCTTGTTCTCGCCAGCTGTGCGCTTTCCAGCCCGGTCGTCAGCTTCGCTCAGAGCGCCGCGCCCGTCACCCGTGCACAGGTGCGTGCGGAACTGATCCGTCTCCAGCAGGCCGGCTATCACGTTGGCGACGGCGATCCTACGACGTATCCCACGCAAATTCAGGCTGCTGAAGCGAAGATCGCTGCACAGGACGGCCAGCAGCCGGGCAACAGTGACGTTGGCGGAACGACGAACGACGGCACCTCAGTTTCCGGCAGCGCCCAGCATGTGTCGAAGCCCTCGCCATCGTCGTGCGTCGGCCCCGCAAGTTACTGCAACCTTTTCTTCGGTAATTGACCGCCGAGGGCGGCGCAAATGGGCGACACCTCGGTAGGAGGCGTGCCGATGACGGGAACGCAAGCAGGTACGCGCAGGCAGTACGACACCCCGCGTACGATGGGGCTGTCCTGCGATATCTATCAGGGTAACTGATTGGACCCGTACCTGCGGGCCGTCGCCGATGGCGGGTCGGGACTATCCGACCCCTCCTGCGTGGTTCGAGCGACCGAACCACATTAGATGGAGTACACGGATATGAAACCGTTCAAACTTGCGGCATGGAGTGTCGCCGCTCTCGCATTCGGGTACGTTCAGGCTCAGGAGACGTCGCCTGCAACGCAGGCCATCAGTCCTGCCGCGTTTTCGACAGACTCTGTTGGCGGTGTCTCTGCCACGACCAGCGAGTCAGGCGTGTCAATGGGCAAAACGCGGGCCCAGGTCAAACAGGAACTTCAGCGTGCGCGCCAGTCGGGTGAACTTGACCGGATAAACGCGGAGTATGGCGGGCAATAACGACAGCGGTGTGCGATTCCGGGCAGCCGCCAGCCGCTGCTTCGTCGCCGTCGACAAGAACGTTGGCGGATGTGAGTCATTCCGGGCGACCACCACAAGGCCCAGAGGGCGAAGCTGAAGAAATCGTTTACTTTCACGGGCCCACGCACACGCGAGGAGGTAGTTCATGGCGCATTTGCGTGGCAAATCCAAAGCATACATGGCGGGTGCGCGAGCCCGATCGACGGTGTGGAAACAGGGTCGAGCGACCACTGGCTAGGCGTGTCGCCGATCGACGCTTCTCGCGCAGGCGAAGCGCCGGACGGATAGGAGATCGGCACCGCCCGCAAATCGTTCACTTTGCGCCTCAAAAGACCTCGCGGCGTCGCGTGGAATCTTTATCGACCCCAACCTACAACGGATTACGCAACGGTATCGTCGAGCGTGAGCGTGAGTTCACCTCGCCATATCGAATTCACCCGGTAACCAGGAGATGGGCATGACTATGAATCGTGTAGCAGTGTTGTCGGCAGCATTGGCGTTGCTCTGCAGTGGCGGCCCAGCCAATGCCGAGGACGAGTGCTCAAACGCAACCTTAAGGGGAACTTATGGGTTTAGCGTGCATGGCGAGCTTCTTGGGCTGCTGAATACCCAGGGGCTACATCGCTATAAGACTGCAAGCATCATCGATGGCGTCGCCCTACAGAAATTCGATGGCGCGGGCCACTTCGCACGCACCGATTTTCTTACCGTCGACGGCGCCCCGCGAGCGGCACAGACCGAGTTCAACCCCAATCAAACCGGCACCTATACGGTGAGCGCGGATTGCACCGGTTCAATGCACATGGTCTACAACAGCGGCGCTGTGCTCGACGCACGAATCGTCGTCGTAGACGAGGGAAAAGTTGTCAAAGGCATTCTTGATGCCGAGACCGTCCCTTCGTCTGACTCGGCCGCGGACGGTACCCGGTGTTCTGCAAATTGTGTTCTGGGTGTGCAAGTAAGCCTCGACGGCAGAAAAGTCGAGGGTCGATGACGGCCAACGTCCTGGCGTGCGAAGCGGCACGTTTGTCCATTAGGAACTCATTGCGGTCCTTGCCTGCAATCCAGGCGGGTGCTCGCCCACGGCCGCTCCACGTTGAGCCGCTTACGGGGTCGCGGTACTTTGCTACAAGCTCATTTGCTTGAACGCCTACCTTGCGCCCCGTTAGCTCGGAGAAGGAGATGCCGTACTCACACATCTTTTGCACGATTTCGTTCAACACGAGGAGGGTCTCTCGTTCCCTGGCTTCCGCCACCTGCCTGTTCAATGTTTCTTGTTGCGCGCGCAATTGAGCGATTTCAATACCCTGATATGCCATATGTTCTGAACTCTGTTGCTGTTATCCCCGTCGATTGATTTCGGCGGATGGTCCGTAAGTATAGGTGGTCCCGATGCCCGTACGTGTTACGGTCGAACGATACGGTGATCAGCGAAAAAGGCGACGAGCCGGCCACCTGGATTGTGTTAGCTTTGGGCATTGAGCGTCCCGCCACGATGAAGGACTCAGCATCAACGAGTCTCGCGGGTGCGCGGCCTGCCAGGTTTGCCGTCGCAAGGCAGCATATCGTCTATTGGCGCGATGGACCGTGGACTTTTATTTCGCAGCTTACCGGCATAACCACTCTGTAACCAACGCCATCTTTCTGAACTGACCGGGTGAATGGTGTGGCTGTTTAGGCTCTCCACACCCTTGCTTGCAGCGTTAAGAAATCAGACGGGTAAAAGTTAGCGAAAAGACCTTCTTGGGAGTTGGCCAAATGTTTTTTAGAACCGTTCTGCGAGGCGTTGCAGGTATCTCTCTCGCCCTGTCGCTATGTGCATGGGCCGATAGCAGAAACGCATTGGCCCCGTTGTCGACACAAGACCCGCGTCCGACGACCACACCCGTGAAGCACCTCGTTGTGATTTACAACGAGAACGTCTCTTTCGACCACTACTTTGCCACCTACCCGAATGCAACCAATCCGTCGGGGGAACCTGTTTTCAAGGCTGCAGCGGGAACACCGACGGTTAATGGTCTGAGCGGCACACTGCTGACTAACAATCCAAATTTCATCAATAAGCTCAACGGTGCGGGCGCAGCGAATCCGTTCCGGCTCGACCGCATGCAGGCTGCCACAGCCGACCAGGACCACGCCTATACGGCAGAGCAGCAGGCCTATAACAATGGCGCGGCCGACCTGTTCCCGTTGTACGCCGGGAAAGGGTCACGCGGAGGTGTAGGTGCATCCCGCACGACCGGCCAGGTTATGGGCTACTTCGACGGCAACACCGTGACTGCACTGTGGAACTACGCTCAGCATTTTGCGATGAGCGATAACGCATACACGGATACATACGGTCCGTCGACGCCGGGTGCTCTGGAGGTTATCTCTGGCCAGACTAACGGCGTGCAACTGGTCAAGACCAGCCAGCAGCCGTTCAATTTGAGGACCGCCCCCGATTCGTACTACATGAACGACGGCCGTGGCGGCGTTACGCTCATCAATGACGTCGACCCGGCGAATGACCTTTGCTCGAGCAGGGGCGACCAGATTCTGATGTCCGGCCAAAACATTGGCGACTTGCTCAACGCGAAGAACATAACCTGGGGCGGTTTCATGGGCGGCTTCAACCTGTCAACGACCAACCGCAACGGCACGACCGGTTGCGAGCGCAGCACAGTCACGCCGGCGGTCGGCCGGACAACAGCCGATTACATCGCCCACCACAACTGGTTCCAGTACTACGCATCGACGTCGAATCCGAATCATCTACGCCCGAGCTCGACCGCAGTCATCGGCTACACGCATCAGTCCGACGGCAAGACCGTTGACCCGGCAAATCACCAGTACGACTCCGACGATTTCTTCGCAGCGGTGAAGGCCGGGAACTACCCATCGGTCAGCTTCATCAAGGCTCCGGCCTTCCAGGACGGACATGCAGGTTACTCGGACCCGCTTGACGAACAGGCGTTCACAGTCAAGGTAGTCAACTTCCTGCAGCAACAGCCCGACTGGAAGAGCACGGCGGTTATTGTCGCGTGGGACGACTCCGATGGCTGGTACGACCATGCTTATGCGAATCCTACGAACTCGTCGTTCGACCCCGAGGCTGACCAACTGAATGGCCCCGGAAAATGCAGTACGGGTGCGGCTCCGGTAGGTGTAAACGGCGCCAGGGTGAACGGCCGATGCGGCCCCGGTACACGTATCCCGTTTATCGTGATTTCGCCCTGGGCCAGGGTGAACTACGTCGACCACACGCCGATTAGCCAGGCATCGGTGATTCACTTCATCGAAGACAACTGGCTTGGCAGTCAACGCATTGGCGGCGGCTCGTTTGATGCAACGGCCGGCAGCATCATGGGCCTGTTTGACTTCAGTGGCAGCGGCCAAAATCCAACTGTGTTCGTGGACCCGAACACGGGGTCGGTGGTTCCCTCCGTACCCGCTATCTAATCCCGCGATTCACATCCGAGCTGACGTGAGGCGAGCGGGACAATAGCTCGCATTGCCAGCCTCGGAGGGTTGGCGACAATTTTTCTTTTCGGACTGCCCCAGGCAGTGGCACGATGCCTGTCCGGCTGGCAGGCCTGGCGAATACCGGCCCCCTTCAAGACCAGGCCGAGCTGCTCGGGCGTCGCGTCTTTTTGTTCGACGATGCGCGCCACCTTGCCGTGCCGGTCGCGCACGATGCGCCCATAGCCGCTCGGATCGTCGAGCGTGACGGTGAGCACGCCGTAGCCGCCCCGCCCCGCGCAATCGATCAACGCCTGCAGCGTGCTGGCGCGCGTGAGCGGCACGTCGCCGTAAAGCACCAGCGTGGGCGCGGACGGATCGAGCAGCGGCAAGGCCTGCTGCACTGCGTGGCCCGTACCAAGTTGTTGCTCCTGCACGGCGAACTGGACGTCGGGCGCCGCGACAGCCTCGCGCACCGCTTCCGCGCCATGGCCGATGACCACGACAAGACGCGTCGGCTCGAGCGCGCGGGCCGTGTCGATGAAGTGGGCGAGGAGCGGCCGGCCGCCCAGGGGATGGAGCACCTTGGGAAGCGTGGACTGCATGCGTTTACCAGTGCCTGCTGCCAGAATCACGATATTCATGTCATTAGCGATTGGAAGGTTTCGGGCCGTTCGCCCGGTATGCCGTGGTACGAAGGTTTGATCCCGCGCGGCTTGCAGTAGGCGATCAAGCTTTTCACGGCGTCTCACAGCGATCCGCAGCCATCGCCGTCTTTACCGCATTCAGATCGAACTCCGCTTCCTGCAGGCCTTTGGGATTCGTCGCGACCCAATGCAATTGCGTCGGCGATCGCACTAGTCCGATGCTGCCCGTGTAGGTCCATTTGATCGGTGACGGCTGCGTGCCCGCCAGTTCGATCGATGAATCCGTCAACCGCAAATGCAGCAGCCGTCCATCCTGTGACGGCGTGAACGCACGATCGCCGATTACAGCAATGCCCGCTTCGCGCACCGACGCCGGCATGCACGTGAGCGTCGCGGTGGTTTCGCCGTTCTGATCGATGAGTTGCGCAAAGCCTTTGCCGTCCCCTCCCGTGGCGACCACCAGAAAGCGGTCGACGGACGGCACGTAAGCGGCCGCATACGTGTAGTACTGCAAACGCGGCGCAATCACGCGCGATCCGCCAAGCGCGCCAGTCGCGGGATCGAGCGTCGCGACCTTGAGCCGCGCGAAAGTTTCGCCAGCCACATATTGCTGCCACACGAGCAGCGCGCGCGTCGGCGAACCGGCGATCATCGGCCACCACTCGCGCACTCGGGGCGCGACGTCGACCGCCTGCACCAGCGCGCCGTCACCGTCGTAAATCTTCGCGTAGACGCCGTCGCCGGTTCCCAGATTGTCGACGCCGCCGCCGTCGATCCAGTCGTTCGAATAGAACACAACGAAGCGGGAGCCGACCGCCGCGACGTGCCCCGAATGACCGCCCGACAACACGTCGACGGGATAAGGCCGCACGCTCCGGAGATTCGATGTGTAGACGCCATAACGCTGGCTCACCTCGTTCGGCGTATTCCAGCCATCTTCGAACGTCACCATCACGCGGCCACCGTCGTTTTGCGCAACCGACACCGGCTCCTGCGCTTCCGGCCGACTGATGAACACGCGCGGCCTATCGAGGTTCGCCTGCTGCGGCGTCCAGCGCGCGACGTACACGTCGTGTGTCCAGTTGCGGTCGCGGCCAGCGCCGCGTGGCGGCAGGCCCGAGCTGCTGAAGAACACGGTCGACACGCCGCGCGCGTTGGTCGTCACGCCAATCCCGTGCATATAGGCGCGCAGGTCGCCCGTCGGCATGCGCGGCACACCGGTCGCCTTCGCCCTGGTTCCGGCCGCCGAAGCGCACGGGACCAGGCCAGACGTGACGCCGCATGCGGCCGCCACTACAAGAACCGCAAACGTCGTCCGCATGCTGGGCTCACTCCACAGTGACGGATTTCGCGAGGTTGCGCGGCTTGTCGACATCGGTGCCGCGCGCACAGGCGGTGTGATATGCGAGCAACTGCAAGGGCACGACATGGACGATTGGCGACAGCGGCCCATAGTGTTCGGGCAGTCTGATCACGCGCATGCCTTCGTCGCTTGCGATCTGCGCATCGGCATCCGCGAACACGAACAGCTGACCACCGCGCGCGCGTACTTCCTGCATGTTCGACTTCAGCTTTTCGATCAGCGCATTGTTCGGCGCAATCGTGATGACGGGCATTTCGTTCGTGACGATCGCGAGCGGCCCATGTTTCAGTTCGCCCGCGGGATATGCCTCGGCATGCACGTACGAGATTTCCTTCATCTTCAGCGCGCCTTCCAGTGCGATCGGATAGTGCACACCGCGGCCGAGAAAGAGCGCATGGTCCTTGCGCGCCAACGCCTGGGCCCACGCGACGATCTGCGGCTCCAGCGCGAGCACGCTGTTCAATGCGGCCGGCAGATGATGCAGTTGCCGCAACGCCGTTGTTTCGTCGACGGCATTCAGGCGATTGCGCTGCTTGGCGAGCGTCAGCGCGAGCACGTAGAGCGCGACCAGTTGCGTCGTGAACGCCTTCGTCGAGGCGACGCCGATTTCCGGTCCCGCGCCGGTCAGGTATTGCAGTTCGGTCTGTCGCATCATCGAGCTATGGGCGACGTTGCAGATCGCGAGCGTATGGTGATGGCCAATCTGCTGCGCGTGCTTGAGCGCCGCCAGCGTGTCGGCTGTCTCGCCCGATTGCGATACGACCACCACCATCGCGCACGGATTGACGACGCTTTCGCGGTAGCGGTATTCGCTCGCCACTTCGACCTGCGTCGGCAAGCCCGCAATCGACTCGATCCAGTGCTTTGCCGTCAACGCGGAGTAATAGCTCGTGCCACACGCGAGCAACAGCAGCGAATCGATCTCGCCGAATGCGCGCTCCGCTTTCGCGCCGAACAGCGCGGGCGTGATCGCCCGCACGCGCTCGGTGGCATCGGCGAGCACATCCGGTTGCTCGAAAATCTCCTTCTGCATGTAGTGGCGATACGGTCCGAGTTCCGCCGCGTAGTGGCTCGCGTGCTGCATTTGTACTTCGCGCCGCACGGTCGCGCCGTCGCGATCGACGATATGCACGCCGTCGCACGACAGCACCGCGACGTCCCCTTCTTCCAGGAAGATGAAATGCTCCGCGGTGCCCGACAGCGCCATCGCGTCCGACGCCAGATAGGTGCCGCGCTCGCCGACGCCGATCACGAGCGGCGAACCGGCACGCGCACCGATCACGCGGTCCGGCTCATTCTTGGCGAACACGGCAATCGCATACGCGCCGCGCAGACGTTGCAACGAGCGTTGCACGGCCGTCAGCAGATCGCCCGACGCGTCCCGTTCCCGCGTGTAGTGAATCAGGTGCGCGATCACTTCCGTGTCGGTATCCGATTCGAACGCGTAGCCGAGCGCCTTCAGTTCGTCGCGCAGTACTTCATGATTTTCGATGATGCCGTTGTGAACCAGCGCGATCTCGTCGCGTGAAAAAATCGGGTGCGCGTTGTCGGTGACGGGCGCGCCGTGCGTCGCCCAGCGTGTATGCGCAACGCCAATCGTGCCCGACAGCCGCGCTTGCTCGATCTGCGTCGCAAGGTTCGCGACTCGCTCGACGCTGCGCACGCGGCGCGGCGCACCTTGCTGCAATACCGCGACACCGCACGAGTCGTAGCCGCGATATTCGAGGCGGCGCAATCCCTCGGTGAGAACCGCGACGACGTCGCGTTGCGCCACTGCTCCTACTATTCCGCACATGGTGGTCTCCGTGGTGCGTTCCGTAATGGTTGTGAGCTTCTGCGCGGCGCCCTCAGGCAGCCTGGCGCTCGAATTCGGGCATCGATACGACGTGCGAGATGATGCCGTCGTCGTCGTGATAGGCGACGAGGCAGCGGCCCGCTTCCCCGACGTCGATATCGCGCGTCGTATGATGCGGTGCGTCGGCGCTGACCGGCATACGGCGCACGCGGTTGCTGTTCATCACGTCCATCTGGCGGCCGAGGGTCCAAAGAACCATCGTCGCCGCGACGGCCGTTATGCCGGCGATGCCGGGCATGAACGCGTCGAGCGACAACTCTTCGGCACTTGCATTGGTAAGACACCAGCGGATATAGGCGGCCGCCAGCAGCCACGTGCACAGCACGAGCGCCGGCCGTACGATGCGATACCACGCGACGGAGCGCAATGCCTTGTGCTTGCTCGATTCTGTCGCGAACTGAGCGACGGACTGCTTCGAGACATCGATGATCGGGAAGTTCATGGTGTGTTCTCTTCTCAGGGATGTTGAGCGGATTGCGTGACGTCGAGCGAGGCGCCGAACTGCGGCGCTGCGACTAACCCCGTGGATGAATCGGCCGTCACGGCGCCGCTCGAGCGGATGCCGCGATCGGGACTGACCCAGCGGGCGCGCTTGCGGCGCCGCTGGATGACGACGCCGGGCAATGCGATGACCGACGCAATCATGCTGATGGCCCAGAATGCGGCCGGATACCAGATGGTGTCGATGAAATAGCGCATCAGGTTCTTGTCGTAGCGCCGGTCGATCAGACAGCCAAGCAGGATCTGCGCGCAGCACGTGGCGAACAACAGCACGCCCGTGCCACGGGGAACGAACGCGAAGCGCCACGTTTCAGGCAACATCAACATCGCAGTAGCCGCCATCATCACGAGCGTGAACAGCATGCAGTACGCCCATACGATGCTGACTGCGTATTCGAGGAAGATCGGCCACATCATCATGTTGCTACGGGACAGCATGGCGCCCGCATACTTGAACAACACCTGAATGCCGCCCTTCGCCCAGCGCAGACGCTGCTTGTAGAGGCCGCGGAGCGTCTCCGGCATCAGGATCCAGCTGAGTGCGCGCGATTCGAAATGCACCTGCCAGCCTTGCACCTGAAGCTTCCAGCTGATGTCGATGTCTTCCGTCAGCATGTCGGAACTCCAGTAGCCGACTTCCTGCAACGCGCGCTTGCGGAACATCGACACGACGCCCGAGACCGTCAGCAAACGCCCATACATATGCTGAGTGCGCTTGATGAGGCCGACGATCGAAGAGAACTCTCCCACCTGCATGCGGCCCAGCAGCGATGAACGCGTGCGGATGCGCGGGTTGCCCGTCACCGCGCCAACCGACGCGTCGTCGATGAAGTGGTGCAGCATCCAGCCGATCGCTTCCTTGTCGAGCAGGGAGTCGCCGTCGATGCACATCAGGTACTCGGCATCGCTCAGCATCGCAGCCGTCGTGAGGCCGATCGCCTTGCCCTCGTTCTGGTGTTGATGCACGACCACCAGCTTTGGATAGAGGCTGACCAGTTCGTTGAGGATCTCGCCCGTTTGGTCACGGCTGCCGTCGTTGATCGCGATGACGTTGTAGTTCGGATAGTTGAGCTGATCCAGACACGCGATCACCTCGCGCACGTTGTCCGCTTCGTTATAGCAAGGCACCACCACCGACACTTTCGGATAGGACGGCAGCGGTCCCGCCGTATGCTGGCCCGCGTCCTTATGTTCGATCAGCAGATAGTGCAGCAGTCCGCCCACCATCCACAGATACGCCATCAAAAGCGGATAGTAAAAGACGAAGTTCGATATGACGCTCATTACATTCTTCATTTTTGTCCCCTAGCGTGGGTTTTGCGTGACGGTCTCACCCGACGCTCAACCCAACATCCCCTGGTTCGATCGCAGCGTGCTTTGCACCGACATCACGTCGCGCAACACGGTGGTGTCCGGCCGGTTGGCGAGGAAGTCATCGGGCCCGTAGCCCAGATGCACGACACCCGCCGCATTGAGCCGCTTCATCTGCGCGCGCAGCACGGCCGCTTCGACGGCGTGTTGCGTCTCATGGTTGACGGCCGGCAACTCGAACACCGTCTTCGCCAGTGCGCCCGGCTGCTTCCTCACTGCCTTCGTCAGCCCGTCGAGCCATGCATCGTCCGGTCGTGCACCAACAGCGCCAGGCGCCGCGACCAGTGCGACGAAGTCGTAATTCGCGACCGCCGACCCGAGGCTCTGCGAAAAGTTGCGCTCGGCGTTCGCATCGAACACGGCCTCTGCGAGCAACGTGCGCGCGGTCAGCACGTTGCCGCCGCCCTGATAGGCGCGCACGCGCTCGGCGAGCTGGTTGGTGAACGCATTCAGATACGCGGTCTTGCCGCCGGCCCAGCGCTGCATCAGTTCGTCCGATGCGTGGATCTGCGCGATGTCGGCAGGCAGGCCCCACGACCGGTAGACGGCAAGCGCCGCAGCGCTTGTGTCTTCGTAGGCGTTGAGCGTCGCATCCGGGCCGAACACGACGCCGTTGAAGCTCGCATAGCGCGTGAGGTCGTCGTACAGGTCCTGAATCACGGCGCGCGCGACGGGGTCGAATGGGCTGAGGCGCGGCATGCGCGCGTCGCGCGCGGCATCGGGGCTGCCGGCCGCCACCTCGACGAGACGACCCGCCGCCGGATGCAGCGACGGCAGTGCGAATGCGAGCAGCGGCATGCGGGCGTAGACCTGTACGCCAGCGCGCGTAATCAGTTGCCACGCGGTGCGGTTGAACAGATCGGCGCGCATCGGCAGATGGCGGTTCGGGAAGTACATCGCGCGCGCAACCCCCGTGTTGTCCGGATCCGAATACGCGTTCAGGTACACCGACTTCGGTTCGAGATCCTTGATGCGGTCGAGCAGCCGCCCGAGCTTCTCCTCGCTTTTGCTCGGGTC
Source organism: Paraburkholderia suaedae (assembly GCF_040812055.1). Lineage (NCBI taxonomy): Bacteria > Pseudomonadati > Pseudomonadota > Betaproteobacteria > Burkholderiales > Burkholderiaceae > Paraburkholderia > Paraburkholderia suaedae. The sequence continues at coordinate 189,549 of NZ_JBFOAH010000011.1, forward strand.
CGGGTCGTACATCTCGTCGAGCGATACGTTGACGACGCGCTCCACCGGGTTGTGCTCGCCGCGATACGCCTGCGACGAACGCATCTGCGCGATCAGCGTGCCGACGTCCCAGTCATACGACACGAGCAGACGCCGGATCTGCGTGAGCGGCACGTCGGGCGTGTTCGGACCGTCGTCGAGCGTGAAGTGCACGGCCATGCCGAGCGCCTGCGAGGCCTTGATCAGCGCGGCGTTGTACATGCCGTACGGCCATACCGCGGAGCGCACGGTGACGCCCGTGTTCTGCCTGATCAGATCGACGCTGCGCTGCAGGTCGCCCTGCACGCGTGCGTGGTATTCGTCGTCGGTTTCGTAGCGTTTCAGATCGGCGAGATACAGATGCGCGCTGGCGGCTGGCAGCTCGTTGCCCTGCGGATTCGCAAGCGCGCCGTGGTGCATGTCATGCGTGTGCGAGGCGATTTCGACGAGACCCGATTGCGCCATTTCCCGCAGGTCGTCCCAGCTCATGAAGTAGTCAGGTGGCATCACGGACTTATGGCTGATCCGCACCCCCTGGCCGGCCGGCGTATCGGTCCAGCGCGTCACGACGCCGACAAGCGCCGGATAGCCGTATTCCTGCAACAGCGGGAAAGCGCGCGTGTACTGGCTTTTATAGGCATCGTCGAAAGTGAGCAGCACGGCGCGTGGCGGCAGGCGCGGGCCGCCGTTGCGCGACGCGACGATCTGATCGACGCTGACGGGGCGGAAGTCTTTCGCCTTCAGCCACGCGAAGATCGTGCTGAGCGTCGCGGTGCTGATCGCGCAGGTGTCGGCGACCGTCGACACATCCGCGTGAAGGTCGTCGCGCACGTCGTGAATCGCGAGCACGCGGAACGTGAGACCGTCGTCAGCGTCCGGCGGGGGCAAACGGTCGAGCGCGAGGCGTGCCTGCGCAGCGGGAACCGCGGCGAGCCCGGCGGCGAAAGCAAGAAAGCGTCTGCGATTGAGCTTGTCCATGATGGCCTACAGAGGAATGTTCAGGTTCAGGTAGATGAGCTTGCTGATCTCGCGCGAGCGGTCCATGCTCTGGCTCGATACACCGATGCCGTATGCGAGCGATGCGTGCGCGCTGAACTGCCACTGCTGTTCGAGGCGGACCTCCCACAATATGCTGTTGCCGATGTCGGTCTGCCGGTAGCCGCCGACCGTCGCATACGCGCGGTTCGCCAGCGACTGGTCCGCGTTGCGCCACGAGGTCCACTGGTACATCGCGGTGACCTGCGCGGTCAGGTCGCGATGCGGATTGAAGTACGCTGTGTTCGCGAGCGTGTTGCTGCTCGTGTTCAGTTCGACCCAGGTTGCGACGAGGTGGCTTGGCGTGTTGATCAGGCGCTCGTACCACGTCGCCACCCACGCCTGGTTCAGGTTCGAGTCGCTGTAGCGCGAGGCGCCGTAGCTCAGTTCGAAGTAGCGGTAATCGTCGACGCGGTAGCGAACTTCGCCCGTCGCCGCGCGGCCCGTCACGCCCGCCTGATAGGCCTTCCACGGCAGCGTATTGACGTTGCTGTCGACGCCCGCCGAGAATTTCCAGTGGTCATCGGGCTCGAAGCTCAGGCTGCCGGCGCCGCCCGTCTTCGCTTGCGGTCCCGTCGAGTGGTTCACTTCGGCGGCGGCGTCGATGCCATGAAACCGGAAGTCGCCGCCGATGCCGTTGCGAATGCGGCTCACGCTGGTGCCGTCGCCCGTGTTCGCTCGTCCGCTGAACTGATGCGCGAAGACGCGCCAGTAGTCCGCGATCGGCATCGAATAGAGCTGGGTATCGATGCCCCAGTCTTCGTCTGCGATGACCGAGTTGCCCTTCTGCCCGTTCGCCGCGACGATCAACTGCGGGCTCTTGTACGCCTCGAAGTCGCGTTGAAACGTCTTCACCGTGTTGTTGTCGGGAAAACGATCGCCGAAGGTTGCGTTGATTTCCGCTGCCCGGTCATACTGGTTCAGTTGCAACGAGGTCTGGCCGAGGCCGGCGAGCGTTTCGACGTCGCCGGGGTGATCGACGAGCGTGCCTGCGTAACTTTTCTCGGCTTCATGCGGACGTTGCTGCACGAGCGATGCATCCGAGCGCGCACTGATCAATGCGGGATCGAACGGCGCGTCGTGGCGCAATTCATCGAGCGCCGCCACGCCTTCGCGCGTGCGGTCCGTGTAGAGCAGGTACTGCGCCTGAAGCTTTTTCACGCGGCCGTAGTCTTCGTTGACGTCTTCCGGATGCTCGGCCAGGTCCGCGCGAATCGGCGTGCTCGCCGCGATTGATTTCAGCAGTTGCCGTGCGTTCTCGTAACGGCCCGAGTCGAGGTACGCAAAGAAGAGGCCTTCCTCCACGTCGATCCGCTTGAGCGCGTGCGGTTCGAGCGACGGCACCAGCGGCGCGACGGGCGTCTGCAATGCGCGCTCATAAGCGGGCGCGGCCTTGCGCGGCTGGTCGAGATACGTGTATGCGTCGCCTGCTGCAGCATAGGTATGGGCGGGCATCGGTTCCGCGGAGCGCGCCAGGTCCTCGTACAACGCGGTCGCTTCCTTCATCCGGCCGAGGCCTTGCAGTGCCGCGACACGTTCGACGAGCACGGAACGGCGCACGTCCGCGTAGTCGTCGCCGGCCGGAATGCGGCCGAGCATGTCGTCGATGTGCTTAAGCGCGGTTCGGCTTTGCGCAAGACGGTCGGGCTCGTCCGTCGCGAGCGCCTGCTGACGTCCCCAATGCACTTCCGTTTCGACGACGAGCGCTTCGATCTGCAGCAGGTCGTGTGCGGAGAACGCATCCGCACTGACGCGCGCCTCCCGCAATGCAAGCTGCGGCGCGCCCTCCCCGGCTTCGTTGAAAATACGAGTGCGAAGCTGGTCGCGTTCGGACACGACTTTGCCTTCAGCAACCGTGTCTTTCGTTGCGGTCCCTTCTGCAATGTTCTCCTGTGCCTCGGACGCAGTGGCCGGCTGCGCAGCGCAGTAGTCGCGCATCAGCAGCATCAGCAGCAGGGCTGCGGCCTTGACTGCGGCGTGCTTGCGTCGGCTAGAGCGAATAGTTTTCATGGTCCCTCGTTTGTCGATGCCGACGGTCAGTCAAAACGAGTCCTTGCGCCATGCAAATGACGCATGGAGGTGCATTAAGGGCCTCGAGCTCTGGCGTGCGGCGTGGAGTTCAGCGTCTTGTACGTCATCCGGTCACCCCCGATACGCATTGACCGGTACATCTGGGCGGCGAGGCTTCTAGCGAAGTCCGTGCCAGGAGGCGCCAGAGCCTTTCGGGTCAACGATCGACGGGAAAAAATGCTGCAGCGCATCCGCAAAGCGGCAAATACGTTGCGTCGCTGAACTCCCCAATCCTCGTTATCGGCACGATTAAGTGGCGAAAAGACGGACTCGCTCGATGCATGTGTCATGCGCAGCAATGGTCCTGCTTGTGCATTGCAATAGAGGTCCTAATTGATTCAAACTTGATACAGCGCGCAACTCATGCGTCGATGCGCAATGCGCGACGCGAAAACGCTGCATCGCCTGGAGGCCCCGCGTGGCGGGCAGAAAAAGCCGGAAAAGTGCGAAAGAATCCTGCTGGACCGCCTTGTTGCACACGTGGCACCACGCTTGTAGCGCCCGCTTCGCAGCACGCGTACACATGTGGGCGAACGCACAGAGCGAAGTTGTGCGCGCTGTGTATCGTCTCGCTGCGGAAGACAGAAGAGAACGACGTCGACACGCTAAGCGATGCCAGAGGACGTGGCTCCCACGGTGAAAATGGCACGGGCGAATCGGTTGCAGTGCCGGGCTTTTGCCGCGATAGGTTTGAGGAGCAGGCGAGATCGCTATGCGAAGTACTGCTTATGTTGCGAGCACGCGGAATCGATCAGCGGCAGACGAATGGCTTCCGCGATCACATTTCAAAGCCCTTGTGGCGATAAGAATGGCAAGGCAATGCACTTCTGATGGCTCTGGCGCAGATAATTCGTCCGGGCGATCTGCTGTCTATAAACAGGATCTTATTGAACCGACAGGACCACACTCCACACAGCCGGCGCAGTAGTGTCTTTTAGTCGCAAGCCGGCAAGGTTAAATTCCCCCTTGCGAATGCAATGCATCAATTCGATGCCTGCGAGCGTGATCGCGGCGCTACTGAAACGTTTCAAGCCGAGCATGACCTCGCCTGGAACTAGATGTTGCGAAAATATTGGCTCAAGCTGGCGCAGGCTCAGCGGATGGCCACATACCACCGCACGCACATCAGGATTGCATCCAACGGATAGTGAAGACGTTTGAGCACCTTGCTCACGGCGGCGTTTCGCGTCTTCATCGTCGGTTACATCGTTCGTTTCAAGGACGCTCACCATAGCAGATCGTCGTACGGCGACAGAGTCAGATGATACGGCGGTGGTCCGCCACGAATACGACCGGTCACAACGCCGGATTACGCTAACGCCGCCCGTGGACATCTTCGAGGATGCCACGGCGTCACGGTGTGGGCGGATCTGCCGGGCGTGACAGAGGACCGGCTCGACGTGAAGGTCCACGATGCCAACCTGTACATCGAGGCCGGCGAGGTGGTACCCACGCCGCAGGAGCTGCGCCTGCAGCACGCGAGATCCGCCAGCCTCGCTTCGCGCGGGCGCTCTCTCTTGGTTCAAGACGCTCGCCTATACGATGATCAACCTGCACCACGACTGCTGAGCGTCATCGCAGCGCACCCAGTTCATGGATGGCGAAGCACGCCATGAACTGTCGCGCCATGGCGATTTGCATTCCTGACTATATTGTCCTCTACGACAACCCGATAGCCGCCATTTTTCGCAACGATCCATACTGCTTCGCAGGCTCGCGAATGTCGCTGCCATCCTGCGAGCCGGAAAGCCGCGAAACTAGCAACCCGTTGCAGCGAGCGGTCTCAACGGAAGGAGGAAATTGGAAATTGGTCGGCGTTCATCCCCGCACCGAGACGAGCCGTTCAAATACCCGGCTCTCATTCACAGCGCGCTCAGAAACCCACATACACCGGAAAGCGTGCGCACAGCCCCGACACCTGTTCGCGAACGCGATTTTCGATCTGTGGATCACCGAGGTTGTCGAGCACGTCGCAGATCAGCGTGGCCGTCAGCGCCGCATCCGCTTCGCCGAATCCGCGAGTCGTGATGGCCGGTGTGCCGATGCGGATGCCACTCGTCACGAACGGCGACTGCGGATCGTTCGGCACCGTATTCTTGTTGACCGTAATGTGCGCACGACCGAGCGCGGCGTCTGCATCCTTTCCCGTAATGCCTTTCGCGATCAGGCTCACGAGGAAAAGATGATCGTCTGTCCCGTTCGACACGACGTCGTAGCCGCGTTCGTTGAATACGACCACCATGGCTCGCGCATTGGCCAGCGTCGCCTGCTGATAAGCCTTGAATTCAGCACCCGACGCTTCCTTGAATGCCACCGCCTTGGCCGCGATGACATGCATCAGCGGCCCGCCTTGCGTGCCGGGAAATACCATTGAACTCAGCTTCTTTTCGATCGCCTCGTTGGCCCTGGCGAGGATCAGGCCGCCGCGCGGACCGCGTAGCGTCTTGTGCGTAGTGGTCGTGACGACGTCGGCGAATGGCAACGGATTCGGATACAGACCGGCAGCGACGAGTCCCGCCACATGCGCCATATCGACAAACAGATAGGCGTTCACGCGATCCGCAATCTCACGAAAACGCGCGAAATCCAGCACACGCGAATAAGCGGAAAAACCCGCCACGATCATTTTCGGCCGATGCTCGAGCGCCAGGCGCTCGATCTCGTCATAGTCGATCAGACCGGTCTGCGGATCCACGCCGTACTGTACTGCGTTGTAAAGCTTGCCCGAGAACGACACTTTCGCGCCGTGCGTGAGGTGGCCGCCGTGCGCCAGACTCATGCCGAGGATCGTGTCGCCCGGCGCGAGCAGCGCGAGGTAGACCGCGGCGTTGGCCTGTGAACCGCTATGCGGCTGCACGTTCGCATAGTCGGCGCCGAACAGCTGTCTCGCCCGCTCGATTGCCAGCGACTCGACCACATCGACGTGTTCACACCCGCCGTAGTAACGCTTGCCCGGATATCCCTCAGCGTATTTGTTCGTGAGCACGGAACCTTGCGCCTCGAGCACACGCGGGCTCGCGTAATTTTCCGACGCGATCAGTTCGATATGCGCTTCCTGACGCTGGCGTTCGAGGCGCATCGCGTCGGACAACTCCGGATCAAAGCCGGCGATGGTCTGTTCTTTCGAAAACATTGAAACGTCTCCAACAACGTGTTTATGCCTGCGGCCGCAGCCGCAGGATCGGGTCGCGATTGGTCCGGTCCAGGCTGCGTCAGCCCTTGATGATGTTGTGCTCGGGACCGTAAGCGAAACCGGTGATGTTGGTTGCGCCCTTCTCGCCGACCACCAGGATGTCGTGCTCCCGATAACCACCCGCACCCGGCAGCCCTTGCGGCAGCATGATCATCGGTTCCATCGAGACGACCATGTTCGGTTCGAGCACCGTGTCGATGTCTTCACGCAGTTCCAGGCCCGCTTCGCGGCCGTAATAGTGCGAGAGCACGCCGAACGAGTGGCCGTAACCGAACGTGCGGTATTGCAGCAGGTTGTACTCCGCGTAAATCCGGTTCAGCTCGTGAGCGATATCGCTGCAGCGTGCCCCCGGTTTAATGAGTTTCAGTCCGGCTTCATGCACTTCGACGTTGACCTTCCACAAACGCAAGTGCTCGTCCGAGCAGTGATCGAAGAACATCGTGCGCTCGAGCGCCGTGTAGTAGCCGGCAATCATCGAAAAGCAGTTCAGGCTCAGGATGTCGCCCTTTTGCACCTTGCGCGTGGTGACCGGATTGTGGGCGCCGTCCGTGTTGATACCTGACTGGAACCACGTCCACGTGTCCATCAGTTCCGAATGGGGGAAACGTTTTGCAATCTCGCGCACCATCGCCTGGGTCGAGGCCAGGGCCACTTCGTGTTCCGGCACGCCCTCATGCACCGCTGCCGCCAGCGCGGCGCCACCCACATCGCACACATTGGCGCCATGCTTGATGACTTCGATTTCCTCGGCGGACTTGATCATGCGCATGCGCATGGTCGGTGCGCCGATATCGACGAATTGCACCGATGGCAGCGCCGCTTTGAGCTTCTCGAGCACGTCCACCGGCACGTGATCGAACTCGATGCCGACCCGCCCTTTATTGTCTATTTCCTGTGCCACGGCGCGAAAGAAGTTGTCGCGCTGCCAGTCGGTATAGACCACGTTATAGTCGCCGACCGTGCGGCGCCACGGCTGCCCGCCGTCGATATTGGCCGAGATCGAGACCACCTTTCCGGGGGTCACCACCAATCCATACTTGCGGCCAAACGAGCAATACAGAAAGTCCGCGTAGTAGTTGATGTTGTGATACGACGTGAACAGCACGGCGTCGATATTCTCGTTGGCCATCAATGCGCGCAGCTTGCCTTGACGGTTCGCGTATTCCGCGTCGGAGAAGGTGTGCTTCACCTTTTCGCCGTTCTCGATCCGAATCAGATTTTCCAGTTTCATGCGCTCGCTCCTTTGTCAAAGAATCCAACAGGTGTGAGCAATAGTAGAAGTTCGCCGGTTTGGAACATTTCCTGAAGCGACACCATGTTCCGTGATTTCGACATCGAGGGTTTACCACTGCATGCGCTTCGGCTGTCGGATCGATGCATGGGGCAGACGTACTCGTCCACGCGCAGCAATGGCGCGCAGTGCTTCCAGACTGGAAAAAAGCCCCGGGCGGTGTGCTTTAAAGCGCGTTCTGATAACGCCGTCGATCGGCCATCGGCGATATGTTGAACTGGGCCTTATAACGCGTTGCGAAGTGAGTCGTCGAGGTGAAGCCGGTTTGCGAACAGACTTCTTCGAGTGGCTTACCCGTGCGGTAGAGCAGCTGCCGGGCGCGCAGCAGGCGAATCTCCAGATAGGCCTGAGCCGGCGTTTTGCCGGTCCGCTCGCTGAACCATCGCTCGAGCTGGCGTTGCGAGACGCCCAGAAACGAAGCCACTTCCACCATGGAAAGCGGCTCCTCGACGTTGCTTTCCATGATCTGCAGCGCCTCGTCGAGCTTCACGTGCTCGGCGCCCATGTATTGACGCAGCGATGTGCGCTGCTGTTGCTCATGACTGCGCCGTTCCGCAACCAGCAACTCCAGCACGCGCGCGGCAAGCGAGCGGCTGCCGGGTGGCATCCCCAGCAGTTGGATCATCAGGTCCAGCGGCGCGACTCCGCCGCTGCAGGTATAGCGATCCCGGTCTACTTCATACAGGCGATTGGACACGATCAGCTTCGGGAATTGGCCCATCAGAACGTCCTGATCCTCCCAGTGAATCGTGCACCGGTAGCCGTTCAGTAAACCGGCACGGGCCAGAAAGTAGCTACCCGTGTCAAGGCCGCCCAGCGCCGTGCCGCTGCGCGCATGCAGACGCAGCCAGTCGAGCACCGCGCCGGTGCCCTTGCGCGGAATCGGATTGGGACCCACTACGAAGAGGGCATCGAATGCGCCGGAGTCGTCGATCGTCGCATCCGGCAGAACGCGGATGCCGTCGCTCGATTTGACACAGTCTCCTCCTGCGCTAATCAGTTGGTAGTCGTAGACCCGGCGCCCAATGATCATGTTGGCGATCCGCAAAGGATCGACCGCGGCACCGAGTGCGATCAACGAGAAATTGTCGAGCAGCAAAAAACCATACTTTCTGACGCTCAGATCATGAAGTCCGTCAGCGCGAGGATGTTCGAGTTTGATAGGGTTGGTTGACATCGGTGATCTTTTGACCTGAACGATCCAGTTGAGCTGCAGCCCACTGCGCAACCATTGCTTGGGTGGACGGATTCCTCGCATGCTACCCCCAGCATGCTGTCATTTCCAGTGAGGTCTCTCTCGCTGTGGTCGATGAAGTCGATCAAGGCGTGGAAAAAAACCCGCGCTTCTCAACGGCATTCGAGTGGCGTTGAGAAGCGCGGGAAACCGGACGATTCGGTCCTGCTCCAGTTCAGCTCGCCGCCTGGGCAACCGCATCCGCCGTGGCGCGGAAGTGTTGGCTGCGCCGCGCCATCGTGAAGTAGGTCACGCCTGCAGCAACCAGGCCGAACTCAAAGCTAAGATCGCCCCACCCGAGGTAATCGCGCATCAACGGGCTGACGAAGGTCGGCGAATTGGAGAACAAGAGCGACGCTACGATTCCGGTCAGCAGCGCAATGACACCCGGCCAGAAGATTCCACCGTCGTACCAGTACGCGCCGCTGCCCCACTTCATCCAGGCATCCGCCTGATATCGGCCACGCCGCATGAAGTAATCGACTATCACGATGGCGGCCCACGGCGCTGTCCAGAAGACCATGTAGTTCAGGAACACTTGATACATGTCGAAGAACTGTCCGTAGAACACCGTCACCACACGAAAACAGAGCGTGAACAGGGCAATGATGGTCAGCGACGTAATCCGGTTAATCGGAATGCGCAGCGCAAGCAAACCCAATCCGGCCGTATAGCCGTTGGGCACATTCGCCGCTATGCCGCCGAGAATAATCGAAAACAGCAGCGGCACGATGAACCACGTCGGCAGAAATCTGCCAAGCTGGCCGACGGGGTCATCGCCGAGTGTGCCGCCCAGCGCGGTGGCAAACAGCACGCCGATCACTTCACAGAACATCAGCGCGACGAACTGCCCGCCGCCAGCGGCGAGCGCGATCTTTTTCCAGCTGGTTTCCGCAGGGAAATAGCGACTGTAGTCGGACGCGAAGTTTGCCCAACCGATCGGATAGGAAAAGATAATCCCCATTGCGATCAGCCACGTACTGATGGAACCGCCGCCGTGGTTGATGGCTGACACCATGGCGAAGCTCGTGTGCGGCAACACGAATGCCGCCAGTCCGCCAAACAGCACGGCGAGTACGACCGCAATCCATTTCTCGGCAGCGATGATAGTCGCGTGACCGAAGATGGCCAGTAAGATCTCTGCGGCCAGAATGATTGCGAGCGAAATCCAGACCACCGCATGACTGTGCAATCCGCCCATTTTCAGCAAGGTCTCGAGCGCCTGCGTTGCGACCACCGAGTTGATCGAAAACCAGCTGAGCGCCGACACCAGGCTGACAGCCTTCGGCAGGAACGAACCCAACTGCCCGAAAGAACTGCGCGACGTCATGATGCCGGAGGTGCCCGTACGTGGCCCCATGATCGTGGTCAGACCCAGCACGAGACAGCCGAACAGATTGCCGACCAAAATCGCCCCGAGCGCCTGCCACAGCGACAGACCCTGGGACAGCGCCAATGCGCCCGTCACGACCACCACGTAGTTGGTGTTCGCACCGATCCACATTTTGAACAACTCGGCCGGTGTGCCGTGCCGGTCGTTCAAAGGGATCGGGTCGATCGCATGTTGTTCGATGCTCCACGCTTTGTCGGCTGCAACTTCGGCGCGCCCATCATAGCTATCGTAGGTTTGCATGACTTTCCCTCGTCGAATTTCAAGTGCGCCGCGCGTTGGCGCGCGCATCGTAAGCGGCGCAAAGTGCGCGCGAGATCCCTTCAACACAGACCTCGAACAGCAACGCGCCCTTCTCCGCGGACGCGGCCGCAGCCGATGACAGGCAGCCGGAAGCCGGCGTCCACTCCGCAATCGGCGGAAAGACGTCATAAGGCTCGAAGCTCGCGGCCGCATGCTTGGGCACACAGGACATGTCGACCAGATGTGGATGCAGATGCAGCATCAGCGACGTCTCCAATATGCCGCCGTGCTCCACGGCCCAGCCCGGAAAACCGTCCGGATAGATTCGCGCGATCGTTTCTTCCGTAACGAAGTCCCAATACGAAAGCATCACAACCTGAAAGTCGTGAATACCCTCCCAGCGCAGTTCGCGAATCGCCAGATCGACGCCTTCAACGGCGAACATCGAATTTTCATAATGTCCGTTGACAAGGCAGATCTTCCGCGCGCCGTGACGAGCGAACTCTCTCAGCACGTCCTTGACCGTCAGCGACAGCGTATGACCGTCCAGACTGGTGGTGCCGCACAGATGATTCCCACCGCCGCTCTTTTGCTGCGACTTGTAGCCGTACGCAATGGGAGGCGCCACCAGCGCACCAATTGCCTGTGCTACTGAAACCGAAACGGCGCTGGGTAACAGAACGTCCGGGTTCATCGACATATGAGGTCCGTGCTGCTCCAGCGCCCCAATCGGAATCAGAATGGGCTGCCCTTCCTCTTTGACGCGCCGCGCGTATTCCGGCCATGCCAGCTCGCCTATTGCTACACTCTTTGCCATGTCGATCTCCTCCTTGCCTGTTGTTTCTATCCATTTCGCTATGACCGAGCGAAGCCTGGCCCCGACTCATCCTAGATGCCTAAAAATCAGCGAAAATTTCTCGCCACGACAAATCGCTTCGTTTTTTCGACATGCGGGCGGGCATGACAAACGGCTTCGAGCATCGATAAAAAGTAGTCGCGGCAAATTGTTGCGCCTGGAAATGCGTGCTCCCGTTGCGGCAGAAAGTGACGACCTCTTGCTGCGTACGTTTGCGAGGAAATCCAGTAGCTGTGGCCGAATGGTAGAAGCTTGGCGAACCAGAAAATTATCCGCTGCGTCAGGACGCTTCCTGTTTTCGACATGCAGGGTATACACTGTCTTGAACGATACTTAGGATGCCTAACGATATGAGGAATGTCTCTCGGGAGAATGACATGCACGCGGCTGACTTTGACTGTGTTGCACGTGGACTTAAGCGTTCACGATGTCCGTGCGCGAAGCGACTGCTGCGCTACCGTGCAGTGAGGCTTCGACTTCCTGGCGACGCACGCCGCGCGATTTAGATACGCAGCGGGCAAGCTCGGGCCACTTCGGTCCGAGGGGTTCGGAGGCAATCCTGGTTTCATGCTGCCATCGGCCAGCGAAGGCGGGACCGCCCCGCCGTCTCGCTAACCTGCGGCGCGGATCAATTCGCCAAGGTGAACAACGCGACGATCTGACGTAACCGGGCCGCCTGGTCCTGCAACGACTCCGTGGCCGCAGCTCCCTGTTCCACAAGGGCCGCGTTCTGTTGTGTGACGCCATCCATCTGCGCAACGGCTCGCCCGATTTCGTCGATTCCTCGGCTCTGCTCCTCGGAGGCGGCCGCAATCTCGCCCACCAGGTCCGACACCTGCCTGATTACTGTCCTCACCTGGGCTACCGTGTCGCTCACGCCGACCGCCTGCGTGAGACTCTGGTCAACCGTCGCAACCGACGCGTCGATCAGCGTCTTGATTTCCTTGGCCGCCGCCGACGACCGCTGAGCAAGGCTTCGCACTTCGCCCGCGACGACGGCGAAGCCGCGACCGTCTTCGCCCGCGCGGGCCGCTTCGACAGCGGCATTCAACGCCAGGATATTGGTCTGAAATGCAATCCCCTCGATCAGACCATTGATCTCAGCGATCTTCACTGAACTTCGGCTGATCTGCTCGATGGTCGTCACCATGGCGTCGACCGCTTCGTCGCCGGAATCGGCCATGCCGGAAGCGCTCATGGCGAGGCTACTGGCCTCGCGGGCGTTCATCGTGTTTTGTCTTACCGTCTGCGTCAGTTCGAGCATGCTTGCCGCCGTTTCTTCCAGCGAGGCTGCCTGCTGTTGGGTGCGCGATGAGAGATCGTGGTTCCCAGCGGCGATCTGGCTCGTGGCGGTGGCGACGAAGTCGGTGGATTGATGCACTGATACGACAGTTTCTTCTATGCGGCTGATTAGCTTGTCGAACGCTACAGCAGCGTCGCCAAACTCGTCCATGCGCGGGCTTGCCGAGCGCTTGGACAAGTCTAGCGAATCCGCGAGCTCTTCGAACTTCCGCGTCATCCGCACCATGCCGCCGCAAACGATGCCAAGCAAACTCATCATGCCATAAGCCGCCACCGCGATCACTAATGCGGAACTCGCAAGCTGAACTTGCAAGAGTGTTCGCAGCGACACAGGGATGCCGGCGTTCGATTTCGATAGCACAGCAATACCGCACAGAAAGCAGATCGCCGAGAGAAAGACGCATGCACCCGATATCGCAAGAATTCTGATTCGAATGGTGAGGGTCGACTTTGACATACAGTGCTTTTGTTTCCAGCTGGTGTGTGTAAGGGAGGCGTCGAAAATCGGAATAGAAGGCGCGGCGTAGAGTCAATTCGCCAAACAGACTACAGTTGCTTTTCCATTGGTGGGCGCATGGTCGAAATAATGAGCCGCACTCCCGACAAGTCGGCAATGGTCTTATGTGCTTTGCTACAGTTGTAAAGCCCGCTGACTCGGACGCTGTAAAGCTCTCTTGAACACCCGAAAACTCCGCCCCCTTTTGGCAGTCCAACGGTTAAGGCGCGGCGCTGCGATCTCCACCGGTTCGACACCGGGCGACATTTGAGACTTTTTTGACGAACAAATCAGGGACCCTCGTACAGCGGACCGGACGGGGTGCTGGGCCCGCGATCAATACCTCGTTGATGGAGCGGAAGAGGCGCGGAATCCATCAGGGGCAAGGCGTCGAAAAGCTTGTTCTTAAGTGTCTCCGTGAGCATGGTATCGTCCCGCTTTCAATTGTATTTGTCTGAAACCCGACGCAGCATACGAGACTCAGGTTTGCTTCGTCCAATACCTATTGAGTCTGCACCTATACCGTCGAAGCATACAGCAAGTCCATGCACTTTCTGCTGCTTTTCCCGGTAGCCTGCGTGACCGGTGTGCAAAGCTGGCCGGCAGGGTTCATGACGATCATACTGGCGGGCGTTCCGTCCTCAACCAGCGATGATCGTTTCCATCGGCGGTATCCAGCCCGCTCATTTTACGGACGGAAACAGTTTCCAGACGAAGCGCCGCGCCCCGGAACATGAATTAAGAGCGTTCTTTACGTCGGGGGCGCCAAGCCAAAACTCGCGTCCGGTCACAAAGACAACCGCGCTGCGCAAAACGAGTGACGACGGCGCGAACCATTGAAAGCGGTCCATAACTCGTGATATGGTCGTGCCTCCGATGCAGACTTCGACTGCGTGTTTAGAGGGCGTGCGGGCTGTGAGTTCATCAGCAATCGTCACGTATCCCGGAATCGCCGGCGCGGCGACCATTAACGTAGTAGTCCGTATTATGTTAATGAACGACAAAGCGCGTGTGTGGAAGCACATCCCGCGGCACGGCTCTCGTTGATGGCGCCGACCGATAGCCATCCAAATCGCTTCACTTTTCGACAGTACCCAATAGGAAACATTCTAGAAAAATGCAAACGATGCAATTCAGCGCTATGCGCCTCGTGGCGGCACTCTCCTTCGGCCTATTCGCGACCGCAGCGCTCGCCAAAGCGGCGGATGACCCTCAAGCCAGCCTCCGCGGCGTGGTGGACGCGGCGGTACGACCGGTGATCGAGAAATACCGCATTCCGGGCATGTCCGTCGGCATCACTGTCGGGGACAAATCCTATGTGTTCAATTACGGCGTCGCATCGACGCAAACGCGCCGGCCTGTCACGCGCGACACCTTGTTCGAACTCGGATCGGTAAGCAAGACGTTTACGTCGACGCTCGCATCCTGGGCGCAGCTCACCGGCAAACTTTCGTTATCCGACACAACGGCGAAGTACTTGCCGTCCCTGCAAGGCAGCCCATTCGGCGGTGTAAAGCTCGTCAACCTGGGCACGCACACGCCGGGCGGGCTTCCGTTGCAGGTGCCGGACGCGATCCAGAGCAACGATCAACTGATGCAGTACCTGAAGGCGTGGCAGCCCGCGTATGCACCGGGAACTCACCGAACGTACAGCAACGTGGGGATCGGAACACTCGGCCTGATCACGGCAAAAAGCATGGGTCAGGATTTTGACTCACTGATGGAGCAGCGTCTGTTCCCCGCGCTAGGCATGAGCAGCACTTACATCAAGGTTCCCGCCGCAAGCATGCCTGACTATGCGCAAGGCTACGCGAAAGACGACACGCCCGTGCGGATGTCGGCTGCAATGCTGTCCTCGGAGGCTTATGGCATCAAGTCGAGCACCGCCGACATGATCCGCTTCATGCAAGCAAACATGAATTTGCTCAAACTGGATGGGACGCTACAGCGTGCGCTCACGGATACCCACACCGGCTACTTCAAGGCAGCCCCCATGACGCAAGATCTGATCTGGGAGCAATATCCGTATCCGGTCGCATTGAAGACCCTGCTCGAAGGCAATTCATACGCGATGATCTACCATCCGACGCCGGTCACGCCAATAAAGCCGCCGCTGAGACCACGGAAAGACGTCTGGATCAACAAGACGGGCTCGACGGACGGCTTCGGCGCGTACATCGCGTTCGTGCCCGAAGCGCGGCTCGGTATCGTCATCCTCGCTAACCGGAACTATCCCAATGACGACAGAGTCACCGCAGCATACAAAATCCTCACGTCGCTTGCCGGTCGCGAGCAAGCAAAAGAAGCAAATCATGAATAACCAATGGCGCAAAACCGCGGCACAAGGCGAATGGCCCTGAGCTCTGCTACTTGCTTGAAGGCGACGTGACGGTGCG
Source organism: Paraburkholderia suaedae (assembly GCF_040812055.1). Lineage (NCBI taxonomy): Bacteria > Pseudomonadati > Pseudomonadota > Betaproteobacteria > Burkholderiales > Burkholderiaceae > Paraburkholderia > Paraburkholderia suaedae. Next base: position 205,073 of record NZ_JBFOAH010000011.1, read on the forward strand.
CCAATGCGAATTCGCGCTTTATTTTGCGCACTTAACGCATACAACCTCACACGGCTATCGCAGAGCAGTTTTCCCACCGGTGTGAAAAATCGGCGCACAATGTCTGTCGAGCAACAGAGCATGTGCGACATGGCACTGTCATCCTATGCCCGTGCGACGGAATGCTTTGCTGGGTTCTCGCCGCACAGCCAAGCGCCCAATAGCAAATGGTGCGAGAGCGATCTGGCAGCGCTGCTGGCGGTTGGACCGGCGAGATCCGGCACGCACTGTATAACCCGCCCTACGTACTTTGGCGCATCCTTTCGGCATGACGCACGTTCGGGCATAAAGCTTGCGCCGTGCCTATGCCCATGAAGTCCGGCATGGGGCCGGGCCGACGGCAAGGCTGGACCAACCGATGGAGGAAGCACGTATGCAGTGGACCACTCCGAGCTACACCGATGTGCGTCTGGGTTTCGAAATCGTGATGTACGTCGCTACGCGTTAGGCCCGCAAAGGGGTCGCACACGCGGCCCCTTTTGCAAACAACGATGCAGCTCATCCGCTGATCAACCGGCCTTTCGGGGCTGTCAGGATACTCGCTCTCATCGGCACCCCCGCGCGTGTCCTCCGGGGCCGTGCCGCACACCGCACTACCGACGGGCCGACCGTGCCCGCCAGCCGCGTCGGGTGCGTGCGCCTCGCCGCGTCTTTCGCCCACATCGAACCCCGACTCGACGAGTCGCGCTACGACGCAGGACGCTTGGGGGCCAAGTGTGGTCGGCGGCGGCCCCGCGGTCGAGCTCACGCCTCGGGGCCGATGGCGCGAAGCTGGGGCATCGCGAGCGAACCAGGCCCGGATTTTGCCTCCGCGATGAGGCACTGCACGTTGCTGCGCGCTTGCGTCAGCGACATTCACCGGCGGCGGTCCCGGTTTCGACGTATTCTGATCTGTGCTCGCACGCACTCTCGCGGCCGAGATGGCCCTGTGTTCGCCGTCTCCTGGAGGGAAGCTTAGAGGCCCGTAACGCCGCGCGGTGCGTGACATTCGACACCGAGACGCCAGGTAAAAGAAGGAGGCAGCCATGACGACAGCGCATTCTGCGAACCCGAAGCCGGCTCTCGACACCGGCGCGCCACGCTATGCCGGGTTGCTGATCGCGCTGCATTGGCTGATCGCGCTCGGCATCATCGGGCTGCTGGCGCTCGGCTTGTATATGGTCGGATTGCCGAAAGGCTTGCCTGTCAAAGCGACGTTGATCAACCTGCACAAGTCGCTGGGGCTAACGGTCTTCGTGCTGGTGCTGGTGCGCATCGTCGCGCGGGCGGCCTTTCACCGGCCGCCCTTGCCGCCGATGCCACCTTGGCAGCGCATCGCCGCGCGCACGACTCAGGGCCTTTTATACGTCGGCATGGTCGCGATGCCGCTGGCCGGTTATCTCGGTTCGTCGTTCAATCGCTTTGGTACGCGCTTCTGGGGCATCCCGCTACCGAAGTGGGGCTGGGACGACGCGCATTTGCGCGCGCTTTTCTTCGGCATTCACAAGGCCGTGGCATTCGTGCTGATCGCGCTGATCGTGCTGCACGTGGCCGGCGCGCTCAAGCATCAATTGATCGATCGGGACAACCTGCTCGCGAGAATGCTGCCATGACGATGCGCCGCACCGCGCAAGGTTCGCGGCACGCATTGCCGCCACTCGACGCTCGCACATTGCGCACGCGCGACGGTCATCGCGTGCGGTTCTGGGTGGCGGGCGCTGCGGACGGTGTGCCGGTGGCCGTCCTGCACGGCGGCCCCGGCAGCGGCAGTCAGCCGGACGCGCTGCGGCTTTTCGATCTGAGCCGCTTCCGGGTCGTGCTGATCGATCAGCGCGGCACCGGCGCATCGACGCCGTACGGCAGCGTGCGCCACAACCGCGCCGATTTTCTGATCGCCGATCTCGAAGCGATCCGCGCGCGACTCGGCTTCGACCGCTGGGGCGTGTTCGGTGGATCCTGGGGCGCGGCGCTGGCGCTCGCGTATGCGGGACAGTGCCCGCAAGCGGTCATGGGCGTCGTGATGCGCGGTCTGTTCCTCACATCGGCGCGGGAGGTGCGCGGTCTGTTCGTCACGTCGCGCAAACGCGCGCCGCGCGCATGGGCCCGGCTGCGCGCCGCGGCGCAGAGCGAGCGGCCCGCCGGCTTGGCGGCCCGCTGCGCCGCGAGCCTGCAATACGGCGCCAATGAAGCGCGGCAACGCGCGCTCGCACTGGCATGGCGCGGCTACGAAAACGCGGTGCTCGCGAGCGGCGCTACACGCCGCGCGGCGCAGCCCCGCGCAAGAAATCCGCAACGGCTCGCCCGCAAGCTGGTCGGCAAATACCGTATTCAGGCTCACTACCTCGCGCATCGCTGCTGGCTCGGCGCAACCCGTTTGCTCGCGCTTGCGCGCCGCGCGGCAGCGGCCGGCGTCCCGCTTGCGGCGGTGCACGGCTCGCGCGACCCGGTTTGTCCACCGCGCAATCTCCGGCGCCTGGCCCGCGCGGTTCCCGCCGCGCACGTCGAGCTAGTGCGCGCGGGTCATCTGGCGAGCGACCCCGCGCTTCATCAACGGGTCGCGCACGCGCTGGCCGCGATGTTCATCCCAGCCAATCAGGAGGGGCGCAGCATGCGCCGCACGGCATGAAGATCAAGGTGCTCGGTTCATCGGCGGGCGGCGGCTTTCCGCAGTGGAACTGCAACTGCCGCAATTGCGACGGCGTGCGCCGCGGCACTTTGAAGGCTACCCGGCGCAGGCAGTCGTCGATCGCGGTGAGCGCAAACGGCGAGGACTGGCTGCTCGTCAATGCGTCGCCCGATCTGCTCGCGCAGATCGCCGCGAGCCCCGAGCTTCAACCGGGGCGCCGTGTACGCGATAGCGGCATTGCCGCCGTGCTCGTGATCGACGCGCAGATTGACCACGTCACCGGCCTCTTGATGCTACGCGAGCGCGACGCACCGCTGCCGCTCTACGCCACCGATGCGGTATGGCAAGACCTGTGCTCGGGCTTTCCGGTCGCGCCGATCCTTGCGCACTACTGCGGCGTCGAACATCGCCGCATTGCGCTCGACGGTGCGCCGCTCAGCGTCGATGCGCTCAGCGGCGTGCGGATCGACGCCTTGCCGCTGTCGAGCAAGGCGCCGCCCTACTCGCCGCACCGCCATGCGCCCGAGCGGGGCGACAACATCGGGCTCGTCTTCACGAACCTGCAATCGGGCAAGCGCGTGTTTTATGCACCGGGGCTCGGCGCTATCGAACCCCATGTTCTGGCAGCCATGCGCGAGGCCGACGTTGTGCTGGTGGACGGCACGCTGTGGACCGGCGATGAAATGATCCGCCAGGGGCTGTCGAAGAAGACGGCCGCCGACATGGGGCATCTGCCGCAGTCCGGTCCCGGCGGCATGATCGAAACACTAGATTCGCTCGACGCGGATCCAACCCGCCAGGCAGGCGCTATCCGCAAGGTGCTCATTCATATCAACAACACCAACCCGATTTTGGTCGAGGACGGTCCCGAGCGGCGCGTGCTTAGTGAACACGGCATCGAGGTCGCGTACGACGGCATGGTCATAGAACTTTGAAATGCACAATATTCAGGAACACTAATGAGTTTCCCCTGTGATCGGAAAAAAACGGAGCGGGCATGAACGCGAACGAGAGTCACGAGAGCCATGAGACGGCCCCGATGCGCGGCGCGAATGCCAGGCGCACTTCAGCCGCGGATGATCCCGCCTGGAGCCGCGACGAATTCGAAGCCCAGCTGCGCGCGAAAGGCACCGCTTATCACATTCATCACCCGTTCAACGTGAAGATGAATAGCGGCGGCTGCTCGCGCGAGCAGATTCGCGGCTGGGTCGCGAACCGCTTCTACTATCAGATCAACATTCCGCTGAAAGATGCGGCGATCCTGTCGAACTGTCCGGACCGTGAGACGCGTCGCCGCTGGGTGCTGCGCATTCTCGACCATGACGGCTACGGGGATGCGGAAGGCGGCATCGAAACATGGGCGCGTCTTGCGGACGCGGTCGGCATGTCGCGCGACGCGCTGTGGTCGCTCGAACACGTGACGCCGGGCGTACGTTTCGCCGTCGACGCCTATGTGAATTTTGCGCGCCGCGCGCCGTGGCAGGAATCGGTCTGCTCGTCGCTCACCGAGATGTTTGCGCCTCAGGTTCATCGCGACCGGCTCGCGAACTGGCCGCAACATTATCCGTGGATCGAACCCGCGGGTCTCGCCTATTTCCGCTCGCGCATTGCGCTCGCGCAACGCGACGTACAGCACGGACTCGAAGTCACGCTCGCGCATTTCACGCGACGCGAGCAGCAGGAACGGGCGCTCGAGATCTTGCAGTTCAAGCTGGATATTTTGTGGACCATGCTGGACGCAATCGAAAAGGCCTTCCCGCAATGAACGACATGACAGGCACCGGCGGCGCCAGGCCAGCCGCCATTCCATTGACGATCGCGAGGCCCTTTCGTCTGCAGTGGGAACCCGCGCAAAACGCGCACGTGCTGCTTTACCCCGAGGGGATGGTGAAGCTCAATCAAAGCGCGGGTGAAATTCTCAAACGCTGCGACGGCACGCGCGACATAGACACGCTGATCGCCGAACTGGAGCAGGCGTTCAACACCACCGGGCTCGGCACGGAAATACGGGCTTTCATTGCCGACGCGCACGGGCGCGGCTGGCTGGAGTAGCGCGATGAACGAGCTTGCGCAACCCGTCTCGCAACCCGCTGCCGGCACGCGGAGCGACGACACCGCCGGCGTGCCGCCGCCGCTCTGGCTGCTCGCGGAGCTGACATATCGCTGTCCGCTGCACTGCGCCTTTTGCTACAACCCGCTCGACTATACGGATCACAGCCGCGAACTCAGCACCGCGCAGTGGATCGACGTGCTACGCGCAGCGCGTGCGCTGGGCGCCGTGCAACTCGGCTTCTCGGGCGGAGAGCCGCTTGTGCGCGACGACGTCGAAGTGCTGGTCGAAGAGGCGCACAAGCTCGGCTTCTATACGAATCTGATCACCTCGGGCGTCGGCCTGACCGACCAGCGGCTCGACGATCTGAAGGCTGCCGGTCTGGACCATATCCAGTTGTCGTTTCAGGATTCGACGCAGCAGTTGAACGATTTCCTGAGCAGCACGCGCACCTTCGAGCTGAAACAGCGCGTCGCCGCTTCGATCAAACGGCGCGGCTTTCCGATGGTGCTCAACTGCGTGCTGCATCGCTACAACCTGCCGCACGTCGACAAGATCATCGACATGGCGCTGGCGATGGGCGCCGAATACCTGGAGCTTGCGAATACCCAGTACTACGGCTGGGCGCATGCCAACGAGGCGCAGTTGATGCCGGCCCGCGAGCAACTCGAAGCAGCGGAAGCGGTGGTCGCACGGTATCGCCGCACGCACGGCGAGCGCTGCAAAATTTTCTTCGTGGTGCCGGACTATTTCGAACGCCGGCCGAAGCGGTGCATGAACGGCTGGGGCGCGGTGTTTCTCGGCGTCGCGCCCGACGGCGTCGCACTGCCCTGCCACGCCGCGCGCGGGCTGCCGGGACTGACGCTGCCGAATGTGAAAGACACGCCGTTGCGCGAGATCTGGTACGACAGCGATGCGTTCAACCGCTTTCGCGGTCTGCACTGGCTGAAGGAACCGTGCCGCAGTTGCGAGGAAAAGGAACGAGACCTGGGCGGCTGCCGCTGCCAGGCCTACCTGCTCACGGGCGATGCGGCCAACGCCGACCCGGTCTGCGACAAATCACCGTTTCACGAGACCGTGGTGAAGGTCGTGCAACGCGCGGCGTCGGCGTCGGCAATCGCGGCGCGCGAACAGCCCATCCTGTTCCGTAACGACGCGAACTCGCGCAAGCTTGCGGCGGGCGCGCGAGAGCCGGATGCCACCGGCGGCAACGCTGCCAAATCATGACTGGTGAGACCATCTTACGGCGGGCCGTCGACGACCACCTTGGGAACCCTACCTTTGGCAGCGCGAACCCCGTCAACGAGCCGCTCGTTGGTGCCGCGGCGAGGACCGGCGTGTCGGTAGCTTGCACCACACGCAGAAATAGTGCCGCGGCGCAACACAGCACCGATCAATGCGATTCGATCGAGCCGTCGCTGCGCGGATAAGTGACGATGCCCCATGCAAGCGGCAATTCGCCGATCTGCCCGATTGGCTGATAGGTTTTCGCGTCGAGTACATAGACCGAATCGGAACGCCCGCATGCCACCATCAGCTTCGTGCCATCCGGCGTGAAGCTGAAGTGCCAGCAACGCTGGCCGACGGGCACGTCGGCGACTTGCTCGTAAGTGTGGCCGTCGAACACCTGGAGCGTCCGGTCGCGCGCCGCGGCGACGAAAAGCCGCTGACCGTCCGGGCCGAATGCGACGCCGTACGGTCCCAGTTTGGTATCGACGGTCTTGAGCACCTGAAAAGTGTTCGCGTCGATCACGACGAACTTGCTGAGCGACTCCAGCGTGACCACATACTGCTTGCCGTCCGGCGACAGACGAATGCCACGCGGGCGGCCGCCCGCTGCAAGCTTGATCGTCCTGATCGGAGCACCGGTGCGCGTATGGTAGACGGACACCGTATCGTCGCCTTCGTTGGCGACCAGCATGCTCTGGCCGTCGCGCGAAAATTCGATGCCCTCGGTTTCGTGACCGCTCGTCACCGAGCGAATCACGCGCCACGTTTTCAGATCGACAATGGCGATTTCCGCGGGTGGCTTGTTGGCATCGTCGTCGTCCATGCCGGGCTTTCCGTCTGGCTTTCCGCCAGGCTTTTCGTCCGCTTTGGCTGCGGGCGGCCCGCCATCTCCGCTGGGCTCGTAAGTCACATAGGCGTAACCGTTTCGCACCCGCACATACTCGGGATTCTTGCCGATCTTCACCCGCTTGACGATCTTGCCCGATGCCGTGTCGATCACCGCGAGATCGCCCGAATTCTTGTTGGCAACCAGAAGACGCGTGCCGTCCCCGTTCAGGCTCAGGCCGCGCGGACCGTCCGCGCCAACCGGAAACGTTTTTGCGAGCATCATCCGATCGAGATCGATCACGCCGACGCCGGCCTTCTCACTCGTCACATAGGCTAGCGGCGCGGCTGCGTGCACTGTGCTCGCGGCGACTATTAGCGCGGCAGTCAGAGCGATGCGACGGCACGAGCGTGTTAGGGGAATCCGTGTCTCCGGCATGGTTGTACTCCGTGGTGACATCGCTAAGCCGCGATTGCTGGGGCCATCCGTTCAAAGTATCGCACCGGTCGATTCTTTCACAACCAGGAGAAGCTCACCTGTCCAATTTTCATGCCATCAGCGTGTTCTTGAATACCTGACGGTCTTTCACCATCGTTAAGTCGATTAACAGCAAGCCAGTTGACCGATCTTTCGTGCGGCGGCGATCTTGCGGCAGTCGGCCGATCTGTCTGCTGCGGCAATGGGCGACCGAGTCCGCGAGCATTCAGACCGTGTTTCCGCCAACCAGTCACCCGCCGGAGAAAGTGCGCGCGGCGATCGACACACTCATGCAGCGGCTCGCGGCCGCTGCATGAATCGCGGCCGGCCAGGGCGCTGACGCTCCCATTCCAGCGCAACGGCGCTTAACTTCTATCCGCGAGGCTTGTCTCTTTGCTCTACTTCGACAATGGACGCCGCGCGTCGCGGCGTCGCCTTTTCGTCCACCTGGAGAGCGCATGTCCGCCGATTCCCGTCCTGCTCAACTGGTTCTCACTGTCGCGTGTCCGAGCGCGGCGGGCCAGGTTGCCGCCGTCGTCGGCTTTCTCGACCGGCATCATTGCTATATCGACGAACTCACAGTGTTCGACGACGAGCTTAGCGAACGCTTCTTCGTGCGCTGCGTCTTTCATGGCGCCGATAGCGGCGAAACGCTGCACGTCGCCGCGCTAGAGCGCGAATTTACGCCGATCGCCGAGCGCTTCCGAATGACCTGGGCGCTGCACGATGTCAGCACGCGGCCGAAGGTGCTGATCATGGTTTCGAAGCTCGAGCACTGTCTGGCCGATCTGCTGTTCCGCTGGCGCATGGGCGAACTGAAGATGGACATCGTCGGCATTGGCTCGAATCATCGCGATCTCGAACCGCTCGCGCAACAGCACGGCTTGCCGTTTCATCATCTGCCGATCACGCCGGACACGAAGCCGCAACAGGAAGCGCGCTTGCTCGACCTGTTCGAGACGTCGGGCGCCGAGTTGATGATTCTCGCGCGCTACATGCAGATTCTGTCGGGCGAGACGAGCCGCGCGCTCGCGGCACGCGCGATCAACATCCACCATTCGTTCCTGCCCGGCTTCAAGGGCGCTAAGCCTTATCACCAGGCGCATGCGCGCGGTGTCAAACTGATCGGCGCAACGGCCCACTTCGTCACCGACGATCTCGACGAAGGGCCGATCATCGAACAGAGCGTCGAACGGGTGGATCATTCGTACAGCCCGGAGCGGCTGCTCGCGACCGGACGCGATGTCGAGTGCCTGGCGCTCGCAAGAGCGGTCAAGGCGTTTGTCGAACGGCGCGTGTTTATCAACGGCGATCGAACAGTGGTGCTGCAATAAAAAAAACGCCGCTTTTGTAGCGGCGCTCTCCTTGAAACGACTGCTCGTAAAACCGCGTCAAACTCGCCGCTTAAGCTTCATCCATCCGGCGAGTCCCGCTCGATCCCGCTACCGCGCTCACTTCACCCAGCTATCCACGC